>NZ_NCUK01000010.1:0-37689 GCF_002096445.1 Streptococcus oralis subsp. oralis | reverse complement strand
GGATCTTTATGGAGACTATGTAATTGACATGTATTGTGAGGTTGAAAAAGATTGATGAAACTACCAGAAAATGTTGTCAAAGTTAATAAAATTGCGTTTCAAAATGTGGTTAGACAGAGACTATCATTTCATTACAGTGAGATGGAAGAGCATTTGGATGGTAGGTGTTTGTACCTGATCCATTATTCTGATTAAATTTATTGAGTTTCAGCCTACGAGTAGAGCTATAAAATATGAGGTGGTGGATAATGAAAGTGTCGAATAGACGTTATAAAGTTAGTTTAGTTGGGCGTGTGAATAATAGATATTACCTGATAAGGATTTCCAATCAAGAATATATAATAGATTATTCAAATCCCAAGGATGTACGCACCTATTTGTTTGGGTTATTCCCGAAATATAATACAGAGTATCCCATCTATAAAGTTGACAATGCTAGTATAAAAACAACAACTTGGAGAATAATGGATCAATTTCAAGGAAGCTTACTGGAGTATAGTATTGGCATTGTACTAGTTTTTCTTTTGATTCTACCAAAACATATTAACCCACTGTTGATTTTTAATAATTCGATAATTAGAGAATCATGGTATCTTTGGTTATCAATGATTTTTTGTGGAGCTATATTACTGATTTCTTTTCTTATCTTTAAGTCAAATACAGATGAAATCCCTATTTTGGTAGATGAAAAAAGTATTTTACGAAGAGTAGAGGAACCAAGAAAAAGCTTCATCAAATTTCCTCAAAAAATAGTTGATTTTTTAAGTTGTTTTTTAGGAATTCCAATCTGTCTTTTTATGGGAGTTGCTTCATCAAATTTTATTTTGTTAATTGTTTTTGGATGTTTAGGATTCTATCAGCTGTTATTTGCTAGGTTTTTTAACTTATTATTTGTAGTTAAAAGACATAAATTTTATATTGTAAAATAAGGAGAAAGTTATGATTTTGCCTATTGGAACTATTGTTTATTTATCTGGTGGAAACCAAAAAGTTATGATTTTAAATAGGGGCGCTATTGTAGAGCAGGAAGGTCAGGATGTATTGTTTGATTATACTGGAGCTCTATTTCCAGAAGGATTAAATCCAGAGCAAGTTTATTATTTTAATCATGAAGATATTGATGATATTGTGTTCAAAGGATATAGTGATATTGATGAAGAGCGTTTTGTTAAATTATATAAGAAATGGCTTGGCTCTATTGAAAGTAGCATTAAAAAAGGAAAAACAGAATAATATATAATGGTGTAATTGTCCTTTCGCAGAGAGTATTTCAATGAGGGCATTGTTTCTAGCGTATATAGATGGGAGATAGTGAATGAAGATTGATGTATCCGAAGTTCGAGTTCAAAAAGAGTTGTTAGTTATTTCGGTAAATAGTATCAAGGAGCAGCTATCTGTTTCGAGAAGTCGTCTATCAGAGGTCGTTTCAACCGATAGCCTCAAAGGCGCAGTGAAGGATGCCATTAACCAGAAGGTGACCAACTATCAAATACCACTGGTTGATAACTATGACAATGCCCTAGATAGCATTGTCAGTCGCTATGATGAACTTGTGAAGCTCTTTCAAGACACGGTGTCAGAGACTGACAACAATGCCATTATTAAGACAGAATATCTAGAACGCATCAAGCAACGGATGAAAGATCCGATCGAGGGATTAAAGAGTAGTTCCAGTAAGACTAAAAATATCTATGCAGGGATAAGTGATATCCTAACGTTAACGAATCCTAGTTTGGATAGTATGGCATTGGAGCTAAAGCTAAAGCTAAAATTACCGGCGCTGAGGCGGAAGGGCATACTCGCTGGGGAGATGATAGCAACGATATCCATGCAAAACTTTCTGGATCTGCATATACAGCTTCGGCAGATGCAAGCGGCGAAATTGGTTTTTTTACTAATAGGGAAGGAAAACTGAAGGGAGGAGTCCAATTAGAGGCGGGAGCTGATGCTTATATTGTAGAAGGAGAAGCCAAAGCTGGATTTAAAATATTTGGTCTTACGATTGATGTAAGTGCTTCTGCTGGAGTGGGTGTTTATGCTAGGGCAAAAGTGGGAGTAACAACTGAAAAAGCAGAGGCAAAAATGAAACTAGGACCATTTGGATTGGGCTTATCAATAGGGTGGTAAAACATGGAAATACAATTACAATTACGTGGAAACTCAGAAGGATTTATCCTTCAGTCAAAATTACCTGATGATGAACATTGGACTGAAAGAATTGAAATCGTTCAAGAAGAGGAAGGTTATCGTCTATATGCAAAAGATGTAGAAATTCTTGTCTTGAAAGAATCAGAATATATTTCTAAAAAGAAAAGAATAGTCGCAAGAGGGTTAAATAAGGATTTGATTTATTATGAAGAAAAAAGATTTGAACATTTATGGGAACAAGCATACTGGCATGGAGTTTTTCAATTCAATTTAAATAACTATGAAATGAGGTGTGTAGGTTCAGGTAGTAAAGGAGATATTTTACCTGTCACAAAAGATGGCATTCCGATTGCCGTTTATGCTGCAAGTAATATTGCAATTGCTGGAAAGAGAAACTTTTCTCTCTATACTGAAAATATTGACGAAATTGACAATTTACTGATGTTTTACGTAATTGATTATATTGGGGGGTATGACTTTTTAGATATTGATTCTTTATCTGCAAGATATCGTTTCTTTTATCAATTCAATGATCGCTCAGCTATAACGAAGGAACATTTAGACATGCTTCCAGAGGAGAGAAGACCTTCTAAGTTAGAGGCGTTTATCATTTATTTTTTATCAGCCTTCCTTGTTGTGGGTGTAAGCTTGGTATCATTACGCCCTTTATTCGCATTTTTAGTAGGATTACTAATACATTCTATTTATAATATCATAAAGAATTGGAGAAATAGAGATGAATAAAAATTGGTTGCCACTCGGAACAACTGTTTTATTAAAGAATGGGACTCAACCTATTATGATTGTCGGGCGCTATCAACAGAATAGTGAAGGGAAGGTTTTTGATTATTCTGGGGTCCTAAACCCTCAAGGCTTTGAAGATTCCCAGTCAATGTATTTGTTTGATGCTGAGAAAATTGAGCAGGTATTATTTAAAGCTCACGTAACAGAGTTTGAGAAAGAGTTTATCACAAGATTAGAAGAGTTCATTTCTAGCGATAAATAGGTCTGAGTTTTATTAACAGCTTGTGAAAACTTTCGTTACTAAAAAAATGAATAATGAAGGAGTAGTAGGAAGTGTTTTGACAAACTGAAAAGGACGGCAAGCAAGGTTATTTTGATTTTGGAGCCGTCATATTCCACTAGGATTTATTAATCAAAACTTAACAAAGAGGAGTTTTATGAAGTGCGATTACTTGGCTATATTGATCGTAGATTTCAAGATTTTTTGAGTCGTTATGATGAGGAAGTTTCAAAATCACCTATGACCACTTTACCGTAGATGATTTTAAAAAGTGACATACAAATCCTAGGATTTCATTCTAGGATTTTCTATATGGTGAGAAAATGAAACACCTAAAATTTAGTATATAGGTAGGTGCATAAGCAAGTTACGAATTGGTAAGTTTTATTAATAGAATAAAGATTATAAGCACTCCTTGCCTGACTCTAGTATTCGTGGTATAATAAAGAGATAAATGAGAGAGGTTAGCTATGAAAAAAATAATTATAGGTAGTAGTGTTTTTGTAACTTTGTTGGTTGGTTCAGGAGCAACATTTATTTATTTAAAGAATCAAGAGATTTCTGTAACAAATAAGGTTAACGATCGTAAATTGAATATTGCTCTGGTAAATGAAGATGCTGGAGGCGTATTAAATGGCAACGCCTATAATCTAGGAAATGATTTCACAAATTTATTATCAAAAGAGAATACAAATCAATGGACTGTCATGACTCGTAATGTTGCTGAAAATCGATTTGAAAATGGGTCGGTTGATGTAATTGTTTATATCGAACAACAGTTTTCAGAAAAAATAGCTCAACTGGAAAGTTTTAATCCTGATAGAGCAAAGATAACATATAAAACGAAATCAAATTTAGATCCAGTTAAATCTAAGAATGTTGAGTTACGAGTAGGCGAGTACCTCAATACTATTAACCAAAATGTTATAAAAATGTATTTTTCAAGTGTTATCAACAATCTAGATGATGCTAAAAGAAATGTTGATAATATTGTAAATGAACAGTCTGGGACGCATTCAAAAATTTCTCAATATATCTATGGTCCGTCAAACGAAGCAAGTCAGTCTATGTTAAGCACTTTGGAATTTGCTTCAAATCTACAGAAAACGAATTCGTCTTATGAAGATTCTCAGAAGGCTTTTTCTGATTCTGTTGCTAGCCTTTTAAATAATACAGGAATCGGATTAGAAAAACAACTTACGGAAGTTAAAACTTATTTTGATGCTCAGAAGGAAATATTTGAAAAGAATGTCTTAACAACCAATAGCACCTTGAAAGAACAGCATGAAGAAAATTCTAAAATTATAGATGGTTTAAATAATTCGGTGCTTAAATCATTGTATCAATTTGGAAATAGTACAGATAAGGAAAAATCTGAACAAGCTAAACTAGAAGATTTAGTAGCTGATTATCATAAGGTTATTGTTGATTATCAAGGTAAAGTAAAAGATAGAAAATCTGAATTTGGACATCTTAAAAAAGAATTAGAAGAAGAGAAAAATAAAATATCACTCTTTTACTTTGGTAAAGAAGATGTTGATTTAAAATCGGACCTTACTTCGGATGCTAAAGCAACACTTGTAGATCAGATTAATAAAAGTTTGATTACTGAAAATCATTTGCCTGAAACTTATCAAAATTTGATTCGTTCAAATCTAACAGATATTAGTATTGAATCAACTGATTACCAAACTTTATTTAGTAAATTGGAGAAACTCAATGCCCTAACAGCTGATCAAGTCAAAGAATATAATGAAAAAATAGATTTACTTAAGAATTATACTAAATTTGATAAGAAGGCCACCTCTATAAGTGGATTACCTATTTTTGAATTTTTATCGATTGAAAATGATAAGCTCGATAAAGTAACAGAAACTATGGAATTGACAGTTAAATTACCCCAGGCTGAGTCTGAAACTGTCGAAGCTTCTGTGACAAAACCATCCAGTAGTTTGCCTGAATCATCAACGGTAGTTGAGGGTGGCGGAGATTCTAGCAGTTCTAAAGGGACAAAATACTTATCTCCTAAAGCTAAAATTTATGTTACAGGAAATGCTACTTTAGTTGGAGGAGAGCAAACTATAACAGATGATAAGCTTTATACTATGACGGTTGAATATACTTTAGAACCACATTATGGGAAAAATGAAATTTCATTTGAAATACACATTGGTGAAACTACAATTCCTGTCAAGAAAACTATTTATCGTAGCGATAAAGAAGAGTCAGATGTTTTAGTGAAAAAAGATTTAAAACATATTCTTGATAAATTAAGCAAAATCGATCGTACAACTGGTATGATTCAAGCAATTTATGGAAGTCCAAGTAGCTCCTCTATTAATTTTTCTGCCTTATCACCAGATTCTGTTTACAATATGTATGGTAATATCAGTCGTGATGATATAGCGACTCAGTTGTCAGAAGATCAAGTTGCTAAGTTTAAAGAGTCAGGTATAGCTTTGTTGGAACAAATTCAAAACTCTTTGAAGTCATTAGAAAAATCAAGCGACACATTGCCTGAATTGGCTGAAGCTGAGTTACCAAATGATTATTTCAAAAATCAAATTACAAACTTAGCTGATTGGTATAATAATTCGATTAAGACCTTATCAACCGAGTACGATAAGTGGAAGGAAACGAAAGCAAAACAATTGGAAGTGACGGGTACAGCTTCAAATGCTAATAGCGGAACATTAATAAATGATAGTGAGTCATCAAATCGCTTATATAGATCAATTGAATCATTAGTGTCTACAACTTCTACTGGATCAAAAGAAACTAGTCAAAATCATGAAGCGGTTGGAACTATGAAGGATCAGTTTACTCAATTTGTTGATCAAGTTCAGACTATTAAAGGTAATGTTGATAAGACTATTTCAACTACGAATGATTTGATATCTAATGAAGCAGAAGTTATTCAAGGGAATAGAGACTACGCAGAGTCCTTTAAAACTGTTATGAAGAATATTCGTGATGGTGGAACGACCAATCAAAATGTGATGAATTTTTTATCTAATCCAATTGAAACTAAAAAAGAAACATATGAAGCGCCAATTTCAGTGGATAATAACAGAGTATGGGTTATTTTAGCGATTATTTTATCAGCAATTTCATCAGCAGGAATCACATATTGGTTGACAAAAGAAAAAGGCAAATAATGTAGATAATAACTCTCAAAATGTACTGACCCCAAAAAGTTAGACAATTAATTTATCCAAAGGATTTAGTTCTGTATTGCACAGGGCTAAGTCCTTTTAGTTTGGCTTTGATTCGTTTGTTGTTGTAGTAATCAATATAGTCTACAATGGCTTGTTCCAATTGCTTAAGCGACTGAAACGCCTTCTCATAACCATAAAACATTTCCGATTTCAAAATACCGAAGAAAGATTCCATCATACCATTGTCTGGGCTGTTACCTTTACGTGACATGGATGGCTGAATTCCCTTACTCTCTAAAAACCTGTGATAAGAATCGTGTTGGTATTGCCAGCCTTGGTCGCTATGGAGAATCGTATTCTCGTAGTGTTTTTCTGTGAATACCTGTTCCAACATGTTTTTTACTTGTTTCAAATTAGGCGAAGTAGATAGACTATAAGCGATAATTTCGCTATTAAAGCCATCTAAAACAGGCGATAAATACAATTTTTGTGTGCCATTTGGAATGGCAAACTCTGTCACATCCGTATAGCACTTTTCCATTGGCCTTGATACTTCAAACTGACGTTGAATAAGGTTATCTGCTTTCTTGCCAATCTCTCCTTTGTAGGAAGAATACTTTCGTTTCCGACGAATTCGAGCACTTAAACCAAGGACCTTCATCAGACGTTGAACTTTCTTATGATTCACTGTAAAACCACGATTTCTTAGTTCAAGAGTAATTCTACGATAGCCATAATTTCCTTTATGGTCATTATAAATGGCCTGAATTTCAGTTTTAAGATCTTTATCTTTGTCAAGCCCATCTAGTTCCTTCAACTGATAGTAATAAGTTGAGCGAGGTAAACGAGCCGCTTCAAGAAGTAAATCTAGTCGAAATCCTCCTGAAGCCATTTCTCTAACTGTCTCTGCCTTTCTCGCTCTAAGGCTTCGTCCCTGTCTTCCAGCTCTTTTAACTTTTTTAAGTAAGCCACCTCAGTCCGTAAGCGTTCATTCTCTTCCTGAAGTCGCTCTAGTTCTGTCATTTCTTCCCAAGTTTTCTTCCGTTTACGTCCCATTTTAGGTACTCTCCCTCTTGTTTTCTCAACAATAGTTACCCGTTTTTCTTGTATTTTGCTAGCCAGTTAAGAAGTATCGTACGACTTGGGAGGCCGTATTCAAGAGAAACTCTATCTTTAGTCCAGCCTTCATGTAAGACTTTATTAATCATTTCTTGTTTTAATTCAGGAGAATAGTAACAATCAATCAATTTAATCATGTATCTAAGATTAGAATTGTTTATCCCAAATTTATTTGAAAGCTTCTCTAAGCTATATCCTTGTTTTCTAAGTTCATAGATCTGAACTTTATCTTCATAACTCAATTTCATAATAAAAGCACCCCAAAAGTTAGATTTTTTCTGTCTAACTTTTGGGGTGCAGTTCACTGGAGCTGGTTTTTATTTTTCGATAATTTTGTGTCCAATCAACTGGCGGTAACAAATCTGTTTATTGTTTTTAGCATCGTTGATGATCTGGAGAATGGTTTCAAAGGAAACGCGCCCAAGTTCCAGACTATTGATATCGACATAAGCTACGAGGTCAAGTCGAGGATTGACTGAGTCGAAACTCAAGACAGGAACAGTTAACTGATGCTTACTGATGTAGTCACAAACCCCTTCTGCAAGGAGACTGTCAGTTGTGATAATAGCGTCAATCTGTGGATCGTGATTGAACAGGAGTTCACTGAACTGATACCCTTTTTCTTCTAGAAATTCGGTTGCAAAGTAGGTTAAGTTGGTATCAATCGGAAGTTGGTGTTGTTTGAGTGCGGACTCATAGCCAGTTAGACGATCTTGCGTTACGAAGAGTCGCTTTGTACCCCCGATGAATGCAATTCGTTTGCATCCTTTTTTGATGAAATACTCTGTTGCATCAAAGCCCGCTTGTACATTGTCATTATCAACAAGAGGGATAAAGGGTGAAGTAGATTTTCCGAGAATGAGGAAAGGGAACTGCTCATCGGCTACTAGCTTGACCAGAGGATCTTCTTCTTCAGCATAGAGGAAAATCAAACCATCTACACGCTTACCATAGACCATCTGAGAAATAGCTTTGAGCCGCTCTTTTGCATCTTTCCCCGTTGCAATCTGAATAGCATAGTGGTTTTCAGACGCGACTTGGGCGATACCACGAAGGACAGATGGGAAGAAAGGATTTTGGTAAAAGGCATCCGAGTCGTCAGGGAGCACCAAGCCAATAACCTGAGTATAGCTACTTACCAAGCTACGAGCATTGAGATTGGGGTGGTAGTTGAGCTCCTTCATCGCCTTGCGAACTCGTTTTTTGGTTTCATCACTAATCGTTGATTTATTTTGAATGACGCGGGTAACAGTGGAAGGTGAGACACCTGCTGCCTTAGCCACATCTTTAATCGTCACGGGCATAAAAATCTCCTATTTATGATAATCTGGATCACGGAAATGTGTCTTGTAAAAAATAGTGACCAGATAAAGAACAAAAAGAATGTTTTGTACAGTGATAAGGGTTGACATATTTTGGCCAAAAAGTCCCAAAATAAGCGTAATCAGAGTGGGTAATCCTAAACAGTTCAAGATAAAGTGGTAGCACTCTTTAAAGGTCCTAAATGAAAAGAGGCGTGATTTTTTGGTGATATAAAGGAGGAGACTAGCTCCAAGAGAGACAATGAAGAAATTCAATCCAAAGAGGAAGCTTGCACCAAGAACGAGAAAGAGACTGATATAGACCCGATTTTGTTGGTACCAATCTTTAGAAATGGCCTGAGTTAGATCTTTCTTACTCTGGAAACTCTCCGTTTGAATCGCGTGGTAGCGAATGCGAGTTAGTTCCTTACTTTCCTTACTGATGACGAGTTCTTCCGTATCAAAATGAAGTTGCAAGTCCTTTGGCAATTCTTTGTTTTGGCTTGGACCAATCAAAAGAGAAGGCTGCTGATTCTTAGTGCCTGAGTAGTTCAGCTTTCCATCAACGATTTGTGCATTCTCTGACAAGTCCATGATGGCTTCATCTGTCAGTGGAGTGTAGACATTATCGATAAAGGTATCCAGTGGATACGTTTCCTGTGAGCTGTTTTGAATGGCAATCGGAACCATAGACAAACTGATGAGGAAAATGCTCGTAAAGAGAAGCTGAAACCAGTTGAGGCCGAAACGTTTTGATAGGGGCTTACGAAATCCCCAGATACTAGAGAAATACGAGAATGGATATGGAAGCATAGGCATCTTTCTAAAAGTGTTTTCTATATGAGTATTATTATATAGAGAAATGTGCTTTATTTCAAGTCTAGGAGATAAATTGCTTGTCGCAAGGATATTATTTACAGTAACAATCGCTAATACTCAATGAAAATCAAAGAGCAAACTAGGAAGCTAGCCGCAGGTTGCTCAAAGCACAGCTTTGAGGTTGGAGATAAAGCTGACGTGGTTTGAAGAGATTTTCGAAGAGTATAAAATGAAAAAGGGTGGCGGGGATAAATTATCCCTTGTCGCCACCACTTGTAAGTCCTGAAACAAAGTTCTTTTGTAAGAAGAAGAAGAGTGTACAGATTGGAAGAGCGATGAGGATAGCACCTGCTGAGAAGTAGGCAATCTTCAAGTTCTTCACATTGTTGACGAAGGTTTGGAGACCAACGGCAACTGTAAAGTATTCTTTCTCACGAAGCAAGAAACTAGAGAGGATATAGTCTCCGAAAGGTCCCATGAAGGCCCAGAGGGCTTGTACCGCAACCATTGGGCGAACAAGAGGGAGAACAATTTGCCAGAAGCGGCGGAAGTGTCCTGCACCATCAAGTTTTGCTGATTCATCAAGAGACATTGGTACGGTATCAAAGTAACCTTTCATCAACCAAGCGTTCATAGGGATACCACCACCGACATAGAGGAAGATGAGGAACCAGCTATGGTTAAGGGCGTTCAACATAAGTGCCATAACAAAGAAGGCAGTTAAAGCAGCCATGGTTGGCACCATTTGGATAATCAAGAAGAAGACCAAACTTTGTTTACGAGCCAAGAAGTTGTATCGACTGTAGGCATAACCAGCAAGTACGATGATGCTTGTTTGGACAGCCATTGTAATCAAGGCAATGATCAAGGTATTGAGATACCAAGTGCCGTATAAGGTTTCAGTGAAGAGTCCTTTAAAGTTATCAAAACTAAAATCGATATTACCATCTAGTTTAAAGGCTACCACGTTACCAGACTTGAAGGCTGACATAATGGTGATCAAAAGTGGATAAATAATGACGATTGATAAGCCAATCAAGTAGAGGTAAGTGAGGGTTTGAGTCAGTCTACGTTTGAGTTTGATTGAGTTATTCATCTTAGACGTCCTCCATATCAAATGCGTGTAGTTTCTTGAATGCAATCATAGAGATAGAGATGACAATAATGGAGATAATCAAGGTAACAGCTGCCGCCATAGAGTATTGTGGGGCTGTACCAGTTGTCAAACGGTAAATCCATGAGATCAAGATATCAGTTGAACCGGCTCCACCACCAACGCTACCAGGTCCTCCGCCATTGAAGAGGTACATGATAGAGAAGTTGTTAAAGTTGAAGGTGTATTGGCTGATCAATGTTGGAGCTGCAACAGCCAAGATCATTGGGAAAGTGATGTTGCGGAATTTTTGCCAAGCATTGGCACCATCGATGTAAGCCGCTTCGTAGAGGTCGTTAGGGATAGACTGCAAGATACCCAAGGTCAAAACGTAGATGTATGGGAATCCTAGCCAACCTTGCATCATAATCAAGGCAATCTTGGTCCAAGTTGGATCGGTTTTCCAAGGGATAAGAGCTCCATCTAGGAAAGGAAGAACCTTAGACAAAAGAGGCAAGACTTGGGTGTTGATGGCACCAACACTATCATTAAACATGTTTGAGAATGTCAAGATAGTGATGAAGGCTGGAACTGCCCAAGGAAGAAGGAAAATAACACCAAAGATACGTTTTCCTTTGATAAATGGTTGGTTGGCAATGATTGCAGTAAAGATACCAATGACAATCTGCAAAGTAGAAGCAGATAAAGCCCAGATAATGGTCCAAGAAAGAACGGAACCAAAGGCTGAACGGAAGGTACTCAAACTCCAGATGTTAGTGAAGTTCGTCAAACCAACCCAGTCCAACAATTTGTTTGGTGGCAAGTGTTGGAAGTCGTAGTTGGTAAAGGCAATCATCAAGGTTACGATAACAGGGAAGATAATCGCAAATGTCATCGCTACATACGATGGGATGATTAAAAGGTATGGGAATCCATTTTCATAAATGCCTTTAATCATGTCCTTGAAGGTACGAGCTACGGGAATACCGTTGTTGATACGTTTAGCAGTCGTATGTGCATCCTTAATATTAAAGATGTAAAAGAGCAAGTAAACGACAACAAAGATAGAATGGAAAGCACCACGAATCAGCATGAACAGTGAATTATCACGGCCAGGTTTGTCACCAAGGGTGACCAAATTGCTTAATTCAGGGGTTGCAAGTGTTAGAAAATACAGAACAAATAGAACAGTAATGCCAAGGAAAATAAATCCTTTAGCTTTTTGTTTGTTATAGATTTGTCCTAAACCAGGAATGATTGACAGCAAGGCTGCTTTGCGAGGCTGTTGTTTTTCCATGATTACTCCTTTCATAGGATGCGAGTTTAAACTCGGATTCAATCGTAAGATACGTACATCTGATAAGAAGCATATCTATAAATTCAAAGGGGGATTTTGCTTCCACCCCCCTTGAACAATTCAATTAGTTACCAAATTTTTGTTGGATTGTTTCCTTGATCAATGTTACAGCATCGTTAGCAGCTGTTTTCGCATCTTTCTTGCCACTTACAGCATCAAAGAGCATAGTTTTCGCTGGATCCCAAACTGTTGACATTTGTGAGATGTTTGGCATTGGTTGAGCGTTCTTGAACTGTTTGATAACAGCTGTAGTCAACTCATCGTTTTTGCCTTCAGCATAAGTACGAGCCTCAGTGTTAGCTGGGATTTCGTTGGTTGCATCGTAGAATGCTTTTTGTTGTTCAGTTGAAACTAGGAAGTCTACAAATTTTTGAGCGCCTTCAAGGTTCTTAGTGCTTGATGGGATGATCCAAGCTTTACCACCACCGAATGCTGCGTAATCTTTACCGTTTGGAAGAGTTGGGATAGTCGCAACACCGTAGTTTACTTTAGCATCTTTAAAGGATTGAGCTTTCCAAGGGCCATCGATGATAGCAGCTGTTTTACCTTCTTGGAATTGAGTTTGGATCAAGTTACCAGCACCTTCAGTATCTTGCATACCTTTAGGCCATTTTTCGTACCAAGATTTAGCGTATTCGATACCTTTGATTGCTCCGTCGTTTGCAAGACCGATATCCTTAGGATCTTTACCATTTTGACCGAATACATAACCACCGTTACCAGCAAGGAGTCCGTATGCGTAGTAGAAGTTTGTCCAGTCAGCTAGGAAGGCAGTAGTTTTGCCATCTTCACCAGCGAAAGCATATTTGCTATCTTTAGCAAGGTTTTCTAAGTCAGCGAAAGTTTTTGGAGCTTCTTTTAGCAAGTCTTTGTTGTAGTACATTACGAGAGACTCGATAACGGCTGGAGCACCATAGACTTTACCACCAACAGTTACAAGAGATTTAGTAGTATCGTCTGTTTTCGCACCATCACTAAGAGTTACTTCTGAAAGTTGTCCGTCAGTACCAAGGCTACCTACACGGTCGTATGGAGCCATCATAACATCAGGGGCTTTACCAGATTGGTTGTCAAGTGAAAGGTTATCAAGACCACCCATTTGGTCTCCTGTTTTAATCGTAACTTTTACGCCAGATTCTTTTTCGTAAGCTTTTGCAGCTGATTCAGCGAAGGCTTTATATTGGTCTTCAACGTAGAAAGTGATTTCTTGTGCTTCTGAAGAGCTAGTATCAGCTGCTTTGTCAGCAGATTTGCTTCCGCAAGCTACCAAGAGCAAGCTAGCGAGAGTAGCAGTTCCGAGCACAGCAGCGCTCTTCATGAATTTAGATGACATAGTGTATTCCTCCTAAAGAATAACAGTATAATTTATTTAGAAAACGCAAACGTTTTCTTTTATGAGCCTAGTATAGCACAAATAGAAAACGGTTGCAAGCTTTTTTAAAAAGTTTTTTAAAAAAATTTTAAGGATTCAAACATTTGTTAAAGCCTTTATATAGGAAAGAACTTAAAACGTTTGCTTCTCTTGAATGGAAAATATATTAGGGAAACGATTGCGTAAATTCGGCTCGATTTTTCAGAAAATAGAGCAGATATTTGGAATGAATTATCTTAAATCAGAAAATCTTTAAAATTTTTTTGGCTCATTTCATAAAATATCAGTGGGGACAAGTTTTGTTTGATTAAAATAATTCAAAATTTTTTTTAAAACCGCTTGCATTTGTTTTTAAAATACGCTATACTTAGTTTAACGCAAACGTTTGCGCCTTGATTGCGCAACGTTTTATAACAAACACATGAGGTGCTATTATGAAAAAACGTCAAAGTGGTGTGTTGATGCACATCTCTTCTCTACCAGGAGCATACGGGATTGGATCATTTGGCCAAACTGCCTATGATTTCGTCGATTTCTTGGTTCGTACGAAGCAACGTTACTGGCAAATTCTCCCTCTTGGGACAACAAGCTATGGAGATTCTCCATACCAATCATTCTCGGCCTTTGCTGGAAATACGCATTTTATCGACCTTGATATCTTGGTAGAGCAAGGCTTGCTCGAAGCTAGTGACCTTGAAGGTGTTGACTTTGGTAGCGATGCATCTGAAGTTGATTATGCGAAGATTTATTATGCACGTCGTCCGCTTTTAGAAAAAGCAGTTAAACGTTTCTTGGAAGTGGGTGATGTCAAAGATTTTGAGAAGTTTGCTAAAGACAACCAATCATGGCTTGAACTCTTCGCAGAATATATGGCGATTAAAGAGCATTTTGACAATCTTGCTTGGACAGAATGGCCAGATGCAGACGCTCGTGCTCGTAAAACTTCAGCGCTTGAAAGCTACCGTGAGAAATTGGCAGACAAGTTGGTTTACCACCGTGTGACTCAATACTTCTTCTTCCAACAATGGTTGAAATTGAAAGCTTACGCTAACGATAACCACATCGAAATCGTTGGTGACATGCCTATCTATGTTGCGGAAGATTCAAGCGACATGTGGGCAAATCCACATCTCTTCAAGACAGATGCCACTGGTAAAGCAACTTGCATCGCAGGATGCCCACCAGATGAGTTTTCTGCCACTGGTCAGCTTTGGGGAAACCCAATCTATGACTGGGAAGCAATGGACAAAGACGGTTACAAATGGTGGATTGAACGCTTGCGTGAAAGCTTCAAGATCTACGATATCGTTCGTATCGATCACTTCCGCGGTTTCGAATCTTACTGGGAAATTCCTGCTGGATCCGATACAGCAGCACCTGGTAAATGGGTGAAAGGTCCAGGGTACAAACTCTTCGCAGCCGTTAAGGAAGAGCTTGGTGAGCTAAACATCATCGCAGAAGACCTTGGTTTCATGACAGATGAAGTCATCGAGTTGCGTGAACGCACTGGCTTCCCAGGAATGAAGATTCTTCAATTCGCCTTCAACCCAGAAGACGAAAGTATCGATAGCCCACACTTGGCACCTGCCAACTCTGTTATGTACACAGGAACACACGATAACAATACAGTCCTTGGTTGGTATCGTAATGAGATCGACGATCCAACTCGTGAATACATGGCTCGTTACACGAACCGTAAAGAGTACGAAACAGTGCCACACGCAATGCTTCGCACAGTCTTTTCATCCGTTAGCTTCATGGCTATTGCAACCATGCAAGACTTGCTAGAACTAGATGAGTCAGCTCGTATGAACTTCCCATCTACTCTTGGCGGAAACTGGTCATGGCGTATGACAGCAGACCAACTCACACCAGCTGTTGAAGAAACTTTGCTTGACTTGACTACAATTTATCGCCGAATCAATGAAAATTTGGTAGAATTAAAGAAATAAGACAATATCAGGAGACACATAAACATGTTACCATTAAACGAATTTGTACAAAAACGTTACAATAAAACCATTGCAGAATGTAGCAATGAAGAGCTTTACCTTGCTCTTCTCAACTACAGCAAGCTTGCTAGCAGCCAAAAACCAGTTAACACTGGTAAGAAAAAAGTTTACTACATCTCAGCTGAGTTCTTGATCGGTAAACTCTTGTCAAACAACTTGATTAACCTTGGTCTTTACGACGATGTGAAAAAAGAACTTGCTGCTGCAGGTAAAGAGTTGATCGAAATCGAAGAAGTAGAATTGGAACCATCACTTGGTAACGGTGGTTTGGGACGTTTGGCAGCCTGCTTTATCGACTCAATCGCTACACTTGGTTTGAATGGTGACGGTGTTGGATTGAACTACCACTTCGGTCTTTTTCAACAAGTTCTTAAAAACAACCAACAAGAAACAATTCCTAACGCTTGGTTGACAGAACAAAACTGGTTGGTACGCTCAAGCCGTAGCTACCAAGTGCCATTTGCACACTTCACATTGACATCTACTCTTTACGATATCGATGTACCTGGTTACAAGACAGCTACTAAAAACCGCTTGCGTTTGTTTGACTTGGATTCAGTTGATTCTTCTATCATCGAAGATGGTATCAACTTTGACAAGACAGATATCGCTCGCAACTTGACTCTCTTCCTTTACCCAGACGATAGCGACAAGCAAGGTGAATTGCTCCGTATCTTCCAACAATACTTCATGGTTTCAAACGGTGCGCAATTGATCATTGACGAAGCAATCGAAAAGGGAAGCAACTTGCATGACCTTGCGGACTACGCAGTTGTACAAATCAACGATACTCACCCATCAATGGTGATCCCTGAATTGATCCGCCTCTTGACTGCGCGTGGTATCGAACTTGATGAAGCAATCTCTATCGTTCGTAGCATGACTGCCTACACAAACCACACAATCCTTGCTGAAGCCCTTGAAAAATGGCCTCTTGAATTCTTGCAAGAAGTGGTTCCTCACTTGGTACCAATCATCAAAGAATTGGACCGTCGTGTGAAGGCAGAATATAAAGACCCAGCTGTTCAAATCATCGATGAGAGTGGACGTGTTCACATGGCTCACATGGATATCCACTACGGATACAGCGTAAACGGGGTTGCGGCTCTTCACACTGAAATCTTGAAGAACTCAGAGTTGAAAGCTTTCTACGACCTTTACCCAGAAAAATTCAATAACAAAACAAACGGTATCACATTCCGTCGTTGGCTCATGCATGCTAATCCACGCTTGTCTCACTACTTGGATGAGATTATTGGCCGTGGTTGGCACCATGAAGCAGATGAGCTTGAAAAACTCTTGTCATACGAAGACAAGGCTGCTGTCAAAGAAAAATTGGAAAGCATCAAAGCTCACAACAAACGTAAATTGGCTCGTCACTTGAAAGAACACCAAGGTGTGGAAATCAATACAAACTCTATCTTTGATATCCAAATCAAACGTCTTCACGAGTACAAACGCCAACAAATGAACGCTTTGTATGTCATCCACAAATACCTTGATATCAAGGCTGGTAACATCCCTGCTCGTCCAATCACAGTCTTCTTTGGTGGTAAAGCAGCTCCTGCCTACACAATTGCCCAAGACATCATTCACTTGATCCTTTGCTTGTCGGAAGTGATTGCTAACGACCCAGCTGTAGCTCCACACTTGCAAGTCGTAATGGTTGAAAACTACAACGTTACTGCAGCAAGCTTCTTGATCCCAGCATGTGACATCTCAGAACAAATCTCACTTGCTTCTAAAGAAGCTTCAGGTACTGGTAACATGAAATTCATGTTGAACGGAGCTTTGACTCTTGGTACTATGGACGGAGCAAACGTGGAAATCGCTGAGTTGGTTGGCGACGAAAACATCTACATCTTCGGGGAAGATTCAGAAACTGTTATCGACCTTTACGCAAAAGCAGCTTACAAGTCAAGCGAATACTATGCTCGTGAAGCTATCAAACCGTTGGTTGACTTCATCGTGAGCGATGCTGTTCTTGCAGTAGGTAAGAAAGAACGCTTGGAACGTCTTTACAACGAATTGATCAACAAAGACTGGTTCATGACTCTCCTAGACTTGGAAGACTACATCAAAGTCAAAGAGCAAATGCTTGCTGACTACGAAGACCGTGACGCATGGTTGGATAAAGTCATCGTTAACATTGCCAAAGCAGGATTCTTCTCATCTGACCGTACAATCGCTCAGTACAACGAAGATATTTGGCACTTGAACTAATAATTACATAATTTAAACCCGTACCTTGAAGGTGCGGGTTTTGTCTTATCTGAAAGATTGATTTACCCTACTTTCCCCACAAGGATCTCTGCTTCGATGGTAATCTCAGTCAACTGATTCCAGTCAATCTTGGTCTGGTCAATGTTAAAGAGTAGCGGAGTCATACTGAGCAGGGATTGGCGTTGCTCTGCTGTGATATGCTTTGTTAGGGAAGCTATTTGGCTAGATTGGATGCTGAAGTGTTCCTGGAAATGTTCTTTGATATCTTGATTAGAATAGTCCTTCTTTGTCAGCTGGTCCTGCACCATTTGACGGATTTCTTTGAGGTGATTTTCAGTTGGGATGACCTTGATCAAGATACCATCTTTGGATAGAACGCGACGAAATTCCCCATAGTTGGCAGGCGAAAAGATATCAAGCAGGATATCCATGCTAGCGTCTTTTATAGGAAGACGAGCCAGGTCACCAACAAACCAGTTGACCGCCCAGTTGGGTTCGCACTTGGCAGCGATTTGAACGGAATCTTTGGAAATATCAAAGGCATAGAAGGTCTTGTCAGGATGATTTTCTTGGAGTTTACGAGAATAAAATCCTTCGCCACAGCCGATATCCAAGACTGTTTTTGCGGATGGTTTAGTGGCTAGTATGCCCGAGATACCTTCTAAAATATCCTGATAAAACCCAGCTTCTAGGATTTCTTGGCGGTTTTGAAAGTTTTCCTTGTCGTAGTTGGCAGATTGCTTGATTTGAGGAGCCAGATTGACATAGCCGAATTTTGCCAAGTCAAAAGAATGGCGATTGTTACACTTGAGACTGGTTTCTACCAAGGTCAGATTTTCTTGGCAGATAGGGCAGGCAAAGGAGCTAGCAGTAGCAAAGCGTTGGAGTTTTGGTTTGAGGTTTGTATTCATAGTTTTAGTCTAGCAAAAAAAGGACTGGATGGCAAATGCCTCCAGTCTACTTTTTTAGTATGTAAGAACGAAGTATTTTTTCTTCCCGCGGCGGATAACAGTTAGTTCGTTTTCTAACTTATCTGCATCACTCAAGACATAGTCAAGGTCTTGAATGCGGTCGCCGTTGACGTAGATAGCTCCATTTTGAACATCTTCACGGGCTTGGCGTTTTGAGTTAACAACACCAGATGACACAAGGAGTTCTACGATATTGTGGTTTTCGTCTGCTTGTACTTGGTAGTTTGGCACTCCACGAAGTCCTTGTTTGAGTTCTTTGACAGAAAGGTTTTTGATGTTTCCTGCAAAGAGTTGCTCTGTGATATTGAGGGCTTCCTTGTAGGCTTCTTCGCCGTGAACAAGAGTCACGACTTCACGAGCCAAGACTTTTTGAGCCAAGCGTTCGTGTGGCGCAGCCTCAAACTGTTTGCGGATGTCTTCAATCTCATCAAGTGACAAGAAAGTAAAGATTTTCAAGAAGCGAACAGCGTCGGCATCCATAACATTCATCCAGAATTGGTACATTTCGTATGGAGAAGTCTTTTCAGGGTTGAGCCAAACAGCGTTTCCTTCAGATTTACCAAATTTCTTACCAGTTGCGTCTGTAATGAGTGGAACAGTGATAACATGACCAGTCTTGTCAGCCTTGCGACGAAGCAATTCGGTACCAGCTGTCATATTTCCCCATTGGTCAGAACCACCGATTTGTAGTGTGACGTTGTGCTCTTGGTTAAGGACGTAGAAGTCATACCCTTGCATGATTTGGTAGGCAAACTCAGTGTAAGAAATCCCTGTCTCGATCCGTTTTTTCACAGACTCCTTACTCATCATGTAGTTGACAGTGAAGTATTTTCCGACGTCACGGAGGAAGTCAATGAAGCTGATGCTGCCAAACCAGTCGTAGTTGTTGACCATGACAGCTTTATTTTCACCATTTTCAAAGTCAAGAAAACGAGAAAGTTGTCCTTGGATAGACTTGACCCAGCCCTCTACTGTGTCTTTTGTTTGGAGACTACGCTCAGCATCTTTGAAGGACGGATCTCCGATGAGACCTGTAGCACCGCCAACGAGCGCATAAGGTTTGTGACCTGCTAGTTGCAAACGACGACTGGTCAAGATTGCGACAA
Source organism: Streptococcus oralis subsp. oralis (assembly GCF_002096445.1). Taxonomy (GTDB): domain Bacteria; phylum Bacillota; class Bacilli; order Lactobacillales; family Streptococcaceae; genus Streptococcus; species Streptococcus oralis_N. The sequence goes on along the minus strand of NZ_NCUK01000010.1, from coordinate 17,986 downwards.
GGTGACCGAGGTGAAGGCTGTCAGCAGTTGGATCGTAGCCAGTATAATAAGAAACTTGACCTTCTTCTAGGGCTTTACGCAAAGCTTCTTCATCAGTCGTTTGAAAAATCAAACCACGCTCTTTTAGCTCATCAAAAATGTGCATGTGTCTTTTCTCCTTTATAAAATATTGTTTCTACCTATTGTATCACAAACTTGATTAATAGCCTAGTGGAATAGGGAAGAAAGTGGCTATTTTATTGAAAGTTTCCCTTTTATGGTATAATAGAGAAAGCGAGGACATTCATGAAAGAAAGAATTAATGAATTAAAAACAAAAATGCTGCATTTTTTCCAGCAGCTAATGCAACGAATTGCAAAATGGAAGAAAAGACTAGCAGAAAAACTAGCTAATAAGAAAACCAGTAAAAAGGGGACCTCTTCTGATAAAGTTAGAAGGGCAGGGTCTATTTTTGCTAAGGTTTTGAGTGGGTTTAAAATAGTCTTTAACACTCTCTTTATCTTAGGTTTTATCGGTGGACTGTTTGGCGCTGGTGTGGCTATGGGTTATGGAGTCGCTCTATTTGACAAGGCTCAAGTCCCTCAAGCAGAAGAGTTGGTCAAGCAAGTGAAGGATATTGCCTCCATCTCAGAAATCACTTATTCTGACGGCAGTACCATTGCCTCGATTGAGGGCGATTTGTTGCGCACTTCAGTCGCTTCAGATGCTATCTCAGACAACCTTAAGAAAGCCATTGTTGCGACAGAGGACGAGCATTTCAATGAGCACAAGGGAGTTGTGCCTAAGGCCGTTATTCGTGCGACTTTGGGAACCTTTGTCGGTCTAGGCTCGTCTAGTGGTGGTTCGACCTTGACCCAGCAGGTCATCAAGCAGCAAGTTGTGGGGGATGCTCCAACTCTAGCTCGTAAGGCTAAAGAGATTATTGATGCTCTAGCTTTAGAACGGGCTATGGGTAAGGATGAGATCTTGACAACCTACCTTAACATTGCTCCTTTTGGTCGCAATCATAAAGGTCAAAATATTGCAGGTGCCCAGCAGGCTGCAGAAGGAATCTTTGGGGTCAATGCTTCGGATTTAACGGTCCCTCAAGCAGCCTTTATCGCAGGATTGCCACAGAGTCCAATCAGTTATTCTCCTTATGAATCTGATGGTAGCATGAAGAGTGATGAGGACATGGCTTTGGGAATTAAGCGTGCCAAGGATGTCCTCTACAATATGTACCGAACAGGGGCTCTAAGTCAGGAAGACTACGATAAGTACAAAGATTATGACTTTAAGAAAGACTTCCTACCATCAGGTAGTGTTAGTGGTACTTCGCGTGACTATCTCTACTATGCAACCTTGGCAGAAGCTACGGACCGCATGTACGACTACCTCGTCCAACGAGATAATGTCTCTGCGCAAGAATTAAAGAATGAGTCCATTCAGAAATCCTATCGTGATTTAGCCGCTAAGGAAATTGAAAATGGTGGATATAAGATTACGACAACTATCAATAAAAATGTTCATGCTGCGATGCAAAATGCGGTTGCGACCTACGGCTATCTGCTAGATGATTCGACAGGCCAGCCTGAGGTGGGGAATGTCCTCATGGACAACCAAACGGGAGCTATCCTTGGATTTGTTGGTGGTCGTAATTATCAAGAAAATCAGAATAATCACGCTATCGATACCAAGCGTTCTCCAGCTTCAACCACGAAACCTATATTGGCCTATGGTATCGCTATTGACCAAGGTTTGATGGGGAGTGCAAGTATCTTATCAAACTATCCTACCAACTTCTCAAACGGGAATCCCATCATGTATGTCAATAGTCCTGGTACAGGTATGATGACATTGGGAGAAGCTCTTAACTACTCATGGAATATCCCAGCCTACTGGACGTATCGTACGCTTCGAGAGAAGGGTGTTGATGTCAAAGGCTATATGGAAAAAATGGGTTACGAAATCCCAGAATATGGGATTGAAAGTTTACCGATGGGTGGGGGGATTGACGTTACAGTTGCCCAGCATACCAACGGGTATCAAACTCTGGCCAACAATGGAGTTTACCATAAGAAATATATGATCGCTAAGATCGAGTCAACGGATGGCCGATTGGTATACGAGCACAAGGATGAGCCTGTCCAAGTTTATTCAAAAGCGACAGCAACCATTATGCAAAGTCTCCTTCGAGATGTTATCTCGTCTCGGATTACCTCGAGTTTCCAGACGGACTTGACGACTATCAATCCATCCCTAGCTCGTGCTGACTGGATCGGAAAAACTGGTACGACCAATGAAGATGAAAATATGTGGCTCATGCTTTCTACACCTCGCTTGACTTTGGGTGGCTGGTTAGGTCACGACGACAACCGACCACTAGCTAAAGGAGCAGGCCACTATCGTAATGCCAACTATATGGCCCACTTGGTCAATGCTATCCAACAAGCTGAACCTGGAATATGGGGGAATGAGCGCTTTAATCTGGATCCAAGTGTGACCAAGTCACAAGTTCTTCGTTCTACAGGACAAAAACCGGGCAAGGTTTCCATCAATGGAAAAGAAATAGAAGTTTCTGGCTCAACAGTAACGAGCTACTGGGCTACTAAAGAAGGTGCCCCAGTGACCACCTATCGCTTTGCTATTGGAGGAAGCGATGCAGATTATCTGAACGCATGGAAAAATATTCTAGGAAGCATTCCAGCAGTGACTCCTCCAAGCTCAAGTTCAAGCAGTAGCTCTGGAAGTTCAAGTTCGAGTGGAAATACTCAAAGTGGTTCTTCAGGACGTTCACGTCTATTTAATCGTTAAGAAAGAGTAGTAGCAAGGTTAGTAATTTCTCCTTGTTGCTACTTTTTTCTTTGTTGGTTTCGTGTTACAATAATAATATGAATCATTATCAGAAAAAGATTGTTAAGGGAACAGTATACTCGCTACTCTCAGGCTTAATCTGGGGGATTTGTGGGATTTTAGGAGAGTATTTTTTCACTCATTATCCAGTATCTTCTGGCTGGATTACTTCTATGCGTTTACTAGTGGCAGGGAGTTTGGTTTTAGGCCTATCTGCTTTTCAGTTGCGTAGCCGCTTGTTGGACATCTGGCGTGATAAGAAAAATTATCTACCTTTTTTAGCCTATGCTATTCTAGGTATTTTTTCTGTGCAATTTTTCTTTTATCTCTGCGTTGAGTATTCCAATGCGACGACGGCGACCATTTTGCAATTTATCAGCCCAGTTTTTATCCTGTTTTATAATCGAATTATTTACCAGAAGAAGGCTTCTATTACAGCTGTGTTCTATGTTTTGATTGCCATGCTCGGTGTTTTTTTGATGGCTACAAAAGGGGATTTGTCCCAGTTATCCATGACACCTTTGGCTCTAGTGACAGGTTTGCTCAGTGCAGTAGGGGTCATGTTTAATGTTATCCTTCCCCAACGCTTTGCACGGCGCTACGGTTTCGTTCCGACTGTTGGCTGGGGTATGATTCTGGCAGGTCTCTTTAGTAATTTCCTCTACCCTATTTATCGGATAAGTTTTCAAGTGGATCTGGTAAGTGTGCTGATTTGTCTGACGATTGCCGTGTTTGGTACTGCTTTTGCCTTCTTCCTATCTATGAAGGCTGTGTCACTCGTTTCCCCGCTGGTTGTGTCGGTGGTGAGTGCTAGTGAACCGCTCTCTTCAGCTTTATTAAGTGTTCTTTTTCTGGGATTGGTCATGGATGGTTTTTTGGCCTTAGCTATGGTGTTGATTATCGTTCCGATGATTTTCTTATCTGTAGAAGAAGCAAAACAAGCCAGGTAAAGATGATTATTTGATAGTTGAGGCTTCAAATTTGAGGCCTTTTTTGGTAGAATAGGTATCATTATAACGAACCAGGAGGCACCTATGACTGCTACAAAAATGAACGCTCAAGAAATTATCCAATTTATCGCCAATGCTGAAAAGAAAACCAGTGTCAAAGTAACCTTTGAGGGGCAACTCGCATCTGCTGTGCCTAGCTCTGTTGTCAAACTAGGAAATGTTTTATTCGGAGACTGGAAGGACGTCGCTCCGCTTCTCGAAGGTTTGGTAGAAAATCAAGATTATGTTGTCGAGCAAGATGCTCGTAATTCTGCAGTTCCTTTGTTAGATAAACGTGCTATCAATGCTCGTATTGAGCCAGGTGCGATTATCCGTGACCAGGTGGAAATTGGTGACAATGCTGTTATCATGATGGGAGCGGTTATCAATATCGGAGCAGAAATCGGTGCAGGAACCATGATTGATATGGGTGCTATCCTTGGTGGTCGTGCCATCGTTGGGAAGAACAGCCACGTTGGTGCAGGTGCAGTTTTGGCAGGTGTGATTGAGCCAGCTAGTGCCGATCCAGTCCGTGTCGGAGACAATGTTCTCATCGGAGCCAATGCAGTGGTTATCGAAGGTGTCCAAATCGGTAGTGGTTCAGTTGTCGCTGCAGGAGCTATTGTGACTCAAGATGTCCCAGAAAATGTAGTGGTAGCAGGCGTTCCGGCTCGTATTATCAAAGAAATCGACAGCCAAACCCAACAAAAAACAGCGCTTGAGGATGCGCTTCGTACCTTGTAATTGTAAAAGTAAAAAAGAGGCGGAACCCTTTTTCCAGCCTCTTTCTTCTATCAAAAGGAGGATCGATAGATGTTAGATTTGATTCAGACTAGACGAGATTTACACCAGATTCCAGAGATTGGCTTGGAAGAGTTCAAGACTCAGGCTTATTTGCTGGATGTGATTGAAAAATTGACTACGGGCAAGGATTTTGTTCAAATTCGAACTTGGCGGACAGGAATTTTGGTCTACCTGCAGGGAAGTCAGCCGGAGCGAACTATTGGTTGGCGAACAGACATTGATGGCCTGCCTATCGTCGAACAAACAGGTCTACCTTTTGCTTCTCAACACCAAGGTCGCATGCATGCCTGTGGCCATGATTTTCATATGACCATTGCCTTGGGCTGTCTCGAGCGTGCTCTTGAGGAGCAACCAAAGAATAATTTGCTCTTCCTATTTCAACCTGCTGAAGAAAATGAAGCTGGTGGCATGCTCATGTATGAGGACGGCGCTTTTGGGGACTGGCTACCAGACCAGTTTTATGGACTCCATGTTCGTCCGGATTTGAAAGTCGGCCAGATTGCGACCAATACACACACGCTCTTTGCAGGGACCTGTGAGGTGAAGATTCGTTTCAAAGGAAAAGGAGGACACGCAGCTTTTCCGCATGAAGCCAATGACGCCTTGGTGGCTGCTAGTTACTTTGTAACCCAAGTACAGTCAGTTGTCAGCCGCAATGTCAATCCAATCGAGGGAGCGGTGGTGACCTTTGGTGTTTTCCAAGCTGGTGTTGCGAATAATGTCATCACAGATACAGCCTTTTTACATGGCACCATTCGAGCCTTGACCCAGGACATGAGTCTCTTGGTGCAAAAGAGGGTTAGGGCAGTAGCGGAGGGAGTTGCAGCAGCCTTTGATATGGAAGTCGAAATCGAACTCAAACAAGGGGGCTACCTACCTGTTGAGAACAATCCAGCCTTGGCGCGTGAACTGATGGACTTCTTTGGAGAAAAAGACGGAATCGAGTTGATTGATATTGAGCCAGCTATGACTGGTGAGGACTTTGGTTATCTCCTTTCGAAGGTAGATGGCGTTATGTTCTGGCTAGGTATCGATAGTCCCTACGCCCTTCATCACCCTCAGATGAGTCCCAAAGAAGAAGCCTTAGCCATTGGGGTAGATGCGGTTTCTAGTTTCCTGAAAAAGAAGGTGGCAGAGTAGAGGAATTATCTATGAAAGCAGAACTACGTAAACAAGTCTTACACGAAATGAAGGCTTTATCTCAGGAGCAAAAACAGGCTATGGATCGAGCTTTAACTGAGCGTTTCTTACAACACCCTTTTTACCAAAAAGCCAAGACCATCGCAACTTATCTCTCCTTTCCTCATGAATTTCAAACGCAAGAACTGATTGAGCAGGCGCTGAAGGACGACAAAAAGGTTCTGATACCCAAAACCTATCCCAAGGGGCGCATGGACTTTGTGGTCTACGATCCGCAGCAGTTGGTAAAAACTTCCTTTGGTTTACTGGAACCGCAAGGAGACTTGGAAGTGGTGGAACCGTCTCAGATTGATTTGATTCATGTTCCAGGGCTAGCTTTTACGGCAGAAGGCTATCGAATCGGATATGGTGGAGGATACTACGACCGCTATCTGGAACATTTTGCTGGGCATACCATGAGTACAATCTATCCTTGTCAAGTTCAGGAGTTTAACTCGGAAAACCATGATATTCCCGTCCAGGAGGTGCTAATCTATGAAGGAAATCTTTGATAAACGTTATCCTGTGACTAGTTTCTTCCTCCTAGTGACAGCATTGGTATTTCTCTTGATGTTGGTTCTTACAGGTTTAAATTTTGAACGAGCAGATACCTTGCTTCAGTTTGGAGCCATGTATGGACCGATCATTCGCCTGTTCCCTGAGCAGATTTGGCGCCTTTTTTCGGCTATATTTGTGCATATCGGATGGGAGCATTTCATTGTCAATATGATTTCGCTCTACTTTCTTGGACGACAGGTTGAGGAGATTTTCGGTTCTAAGCAGTTCTTCCTTCTCTATCTCTTATCAGGAATGATGGGGAATCTCTTTGTGTTTGCATTTACACCGAAAGTTGTCGCAGCTGGAGCATCCACTTCTCTCTACGGGTTATTTGCTGCGATTATCGTCCTGCGTTACGCAACTCGCAACCCCTATATTCAGCAGTTGGGGCAATCCTATCTGACACTTTTCGTGATAAATATCATTGGAAGTGTTCTGATTCCAGGAATCAGCCTAGCAGGCCATATCGGTGGGGCAGTAGGAGGTGCTTTTCTAGCAGTTATTTTTCCAGTTAAATGGGAGAGAAGGATGTACAGTACTAGCCAGCGAATCGGAGCAACCCTACTTTTTATCGTACTAGCCATTTTCCTTTGCTATAAGGGAATGAACTATGTGTAGGGGGGATAGTTAAATGCGAGCACCGATTCGGTTGCTAATAAGTCATCTGCAAAGATGGCTTTTTGGTTGCAAAATTGGAAGGATAGCGAGTTTTTTGTATCTTACGATTTGATGAATTTGTCTTATCTTTAATAGACTAAAAAATGCTATAATAGTCAATGATAAAAGAATGGACGAGGTAGTCAAATGGAAAATTGCGTTTACATCATTTCAGGTCCTCCTGGTGTTGGGAAAAGCACAGTCAGTAAGGAGTTGGCTTATTCTTTTAAGAAGAGTGCAGTAATTGAAGGCGACATGATTTATTTAATGATTAAAGGAGGACTCGTGGCTCCTTGGGAAGATGATGGTTATTATATGGATTTATTTTGGGATAATATCATCAGTCTAATCAATAATTTCATTGACCGAGGCATTACCGTTGTGATAGAATATGTCATTTTTGAAGAGCAACTAAAGAAAATTGCAACTTTCTTAAAAGAAAAACAAATCAGTTTAAAATACTGTGTCCTGCTGGCTGAAGAAGAAACCTTGAAAAAACGAGATTCCTTAAGGAAAGAAATTGAGAGAACAGGCGATTTATCAATCCAGTCAAGAAATGAGTTCCTAGCTAATAATATCAAAAAAAATCACTTGCTGTTTACAGATCAGTTAGATGCTAGAGAAACGGCTCGAATCATCAAAACGTCAAGCAGATTTGTGTTTGAAATTCTGTAGTCAGTGGCAAAGTACCAAGATTGAGATGGAAGATTGACAGAGACACTTCAGCAATTTTAAACCGCATGCAATTTTTGTAAAGTAAAAGCATCTCTAGAGAACAAATTCTAGAGATACTTTTTTTACATATGCAAGATGGATTATTCCCCCCCAGCCAGCTCTTTTCCGAGTTGGATGAGGTAGTCTTTCAAGTCGTCTTTAACTTGTGGGTGTTTGAGAGCGTAGTCGATGGATGTTTTCATAAAGCCGAACTTGTCTCCGACATCGTAACGAGCCCCTTTGAACTCACGAGCAAATACACGTTGTGTTTTATTGAGGGTGTCGATTGCATCTGTCAGCTGAATTTCATTTCCTGCACCTGGAGCTTGGTTTTCGAGGATTTGGAAAATTTCAGGTGTGAGGAGGTAGCGTCCGATGATAGCAAGGTCGCTAGGAGCATCCTCTGGCGCAGGTTTTTCAACGAAGGTTTCAACGCTGTAAAGACCGTCTTTCCCTTCTCCTTGCGGAGCAATAACCCCATAGGCAGATACTTCGTCGTGAGGGACAGGCATAACAGCGATAGTAGATGCGTGAGTACGCTCGTAGTCATCCATGAGTTGTTTGGTAAGTGGAACAGCCTTTTCGTCTGTGATATCCATCAAATCATCACCAAGCATAACGACAAAAGGTTCATTTCCGACGAAAGCCTTGGCTTGTAAAACAGCATCGCCGAGACCACGTGGATGTGTTTGACGGATAAAATGCAGACGCATGCCGGTTGTCTCATCAACCAGCTTCAAAAGATCTGTTTTCCCTTTTTCTTTAAGGTTATATTCCAATTCGAAGTTTGAGTCGAAGTGGTCCTCGATGGAACGTTTTGACTTACCCGTAACAACCAAGATATCTTCGATACCAGACTTGAGGGCTTCTTCAACGATAAACTGGATAGTTGGCTTGTCTACGATTGGCAACATTTCCTTGGCCAAGGCCTTAGTTGCTGGGAGGAAACGGGTTCCCAATCCAGCGGCAGGGATGACTGCTTTTCTGACTTGTTGTTTCATAATGTTCCTTTCTATAAGGGTCTACGACCATTCGTTTTCTGCTTTAAATTCATTGTTCATGATGTCAGTGATTGCTTCTTTGATATTGACACCTTCGTAGATGACTCGGTAAATAGCTTGTGTGATTGGCATGTAGACACCTAATTCCTGAGCCAGCTCGTAAGCTGCTCGAGTTGTTGAGATTCCTTCGATGACCATGCCCATATTAGCTTCGATGTCTGCGAGGGATTCTCCACGACCGAGAGCATCACCGGCCCTCCAGTTACGAGAGTGGACAGATGTCCCCGTTACGATCAAATCCCCAACTCCAGAAAGCCCGCTATAAGTCAGAGGATTGGCTCCAAGAGCGACCCCTAGACGGGTGATTTCAGCCAAGCCACGGGCAATGATAGCCGCCTTGGCATTGTCGCCAAATCCTAGACCATGTAGTGCTCCAGCGCCAACTGCGATGATGTTTTTGAGAGCACCAGCGGTTTCAACTCCGATAACATCCGTATTAGTATAGAGACGGAAGTAGTGATTGCTAAAGAGATTTTGGACGTACTGGGCAGTTTCAAGATCTTTGGAGGCTGCAGTGATCAAGGTAATATCCCGAACAATCGTTTCCTCAGCATGGCTAGGTCCTGAAACAACAACGACTTCACTACGGAGGTCAGCTGGAATTTCCTCTTCAAGAATGGTTGAGAGGCGTTTGTGGCTATCTGGTTCCAAGCCTTTGGAGGCATGCATGATGACAACCTTGTGATCGAGCACCTTTGCTACTTGTTGGGCAACCAGTCTCGTTACTTTTGTTGGGACTACAAATAAAACAGCATCTACACCCTTTAGTGTTTCTTCCAAGTCATGATAGGCTTTGATTTTTTCGTCGAGTAGGATATCTTTGAAATAGCGTTTGTTTGTATGCTGGTTATTGATTTCATCGATTTGGTCAGAAATATTTCCCCAAATTCGAACTTCGTGTCCATTGTCGTTTAGGACCTGCGAAAGGGCAGTTCCCCAAGAACCAGGACCCAAGACAGCGATGGTTTGTTTCTTCATCTTCTCCTCCTTGTAAGAGTTCTTCCTTCCATTTTACCATAAAAAGCCTTTTCATGCATCACCTGTAGATGAAAGCGCACTAATTTATAACAAGGAGACTTCTTTGACAAGATGCCTCTTTTTTGCTAGAATAGCATCAATATGAACGAATGAGAAGGAGCTGACGCAGGATGTCGCTCCCTTTATCTATTTTATTAGGAGGAAATATGCTCATTAAAAAAATAAAAACCTATAAATGGCAAGCCTTGGCATCCTTAATGATGACAGGCTTGATGGTTGCGAGTTCGCTCTTGCAACCGCGCTATTTGCAAGAGGTGTTAGAGGCTTTGTTGGCTGGACAAAATGAGGCTATTTATAGTATTGGCGCTTGGCTGATAGGAGTAGCCCTAGTCGGTCTGGTTGCGGGTGGGGTCAATGTGACACTTGCAGCCTACATTGCTCAAGGAGTGTCTTCGGATCTTCGGGAAGACGCCTTTCGCAAGATCCAGACCTTTTCTTATGCTAATATCGAGCAGTTTAATGCGGGTAACCTTGTCGTCCGAATGACCAATGATATCAACCAAATTCAGAACGTGGTGATGATGGCTTTTCAAATCCTCTTCCGTCTCCCTCTTCTCTTTATTGGTTCCTTTATCTTGGCGGTTCACACTCTTCCGTCACTTTGGTGGGTGATTGTCCTCATGGTGCTCCTCATCTTTGCACTAACAGCCATCATGATGGGGATGATGGGGCCACGATTTGCTAAGTTTCAAACCCTTCTTGAACGGATCAATGCTATCGCTAAGGAAAATCTACGTGGTGTGCGCGTGGTTAAATCCTTTGTGCAGGAAAAAGCACAATTTGACAAATTTACCGAAGTCTCAGATGAGCTTCTCGGCCAAAATCTTTATATCGGTTATGCCTTCTCAGTTATAGAACCCGTTATGATGCTAGTCGGCTATGGAGCGGTCTTCCTCTCTATTTGGTTGGTGGCAGGCATGGCTCAGTCAGATCCATCTGTTGTGGGCTCTATTGCTTCCTTTATCAACTATCTCAGCCAGATTATCTTTACCATCATCATGGTTGGATTTTTAGGAAATTCTGTCAGCCGTGCCATGATTTCCTTGCGTCGTATCCGCGAGATTCTAGATACCGAGCCAGCGATGACCTTTAAAGATCTCCCAGATGAAGAGTTAGAAGGAAGTCTCTCTTTTGAAAATGTGACCTTTACCTATCCCAATGACGATGAACCTATGCTGAAGAATGTAACTTTTGATATTGCGCCTGGTCAGATGGTCGGTGTGGTTGGGGCGACTGGAGCAGGGAAGTCCACTCTAGCTCAGTTAATTCCACGACTTTTTGATCCGCAGGAGGGATCTATCAAGATTGGAGGCAAGGATATTCGAGACGTCAGCGAGGGAACCTTGCGTAAAACAGTTTCCATCGTCTTGCAACGTGCTATTCTCTTTAGCGGAACCATTGCAGATAATCTTCGTCAAGGAAAAGGCAATGCCAGCGTGTCAGAAATGGAACGTGCAGCACGGATTGCCCAAGCCAGTGAATTTATCGGACGCATGGAAAACAAATTTGAGAGTCAGGTCGAAGAACGAGGCACCAACTTTTCTGGTGGACAAAAGCAACGGATGTCCATTGCTCGTGGGATTGTTAGCAATCCCCGTATCCTGATTTTTGACGATTCGACTTCAGCCCTAGATGCCAAGTCAGAAAGACTCGTACAGGAAGCTTTGAACAAAGACCTGAAAGGGACGACAACCATTATCATCGCTCAAAAGATCAGTTCAGTCGTCCATGCGGACAAGATTTTGGTCTTGGATCAAGGGCGTTTGATTGGAGAAGGACGGCATACAGACTTGGTAGCTAACAATGCCGTCTACCGCGAAATCTACGAAACACAAAAGGGAAAGGAGGAATAAAATGAAAACCGTTCGATTTTTCTGGAATTATTTTAAAGTTTACAAGTTCTCCTTTGTCATTGTGATTCTGATGGTTGCAGTTGCGACGATTGCCCAAGCCCTCTTTCCAGTTTTTTCAGGTCAAGCAGTGACGGAGCTCGCTAACCTAGTGCTGGCTTATCAAAATGGAACTTCTGAACTAGCCTGGCAGAGTTTATCAGCTCTGATGCTGAATCTAGCTCTGGTTGTCCTCGCCCTAGTGGTATCCAGTTTGATTTACATGACCTTGATGACTCGTGTGATTGCTGAGTCGACAAATGAGATGCGTAAGGGCCTCTTTGGCAAACTTTCCCGTTTGACCGTTTCTTTCTTTGACCGCCATCAGGATGGGGACATCCTTTCTCGCTTCACGAGTGACTTGGATAACATCCTTCAAGCCTTCAATGAAAGCCTAGTTCAGGTCATGAGCAATATTGCTCTTTACATCGGTTTGATTTTTGTCATGTTTTCAAGAAATGTGACGCTAGCCCTGATAACAGTAGCCAGCACCCCAGTGGCCTTTCTCATGTTGGTTTTCATCGTGAAGATGGCTCGCAAGTACACCAATCTCCAGCAAAAAGAGGTTGGGAAACTCAACGCCTACATGGATGAGAGTATTTCTGGACAGAAAGCTGTTATCGTACAAGGAATTCAAGATGATATCGTAGCAGGCTTTGTGGAGCAAAATGAGCGCGTGCGTAAGGCAACCTTTAAAGGGAGAATGTTCTCAGGCATCCTCTTTCCAGTTATGAATGGGATGAGCTTGGTCAATACGGCCATCGTTATTTTTGCAGGTTCTGCGGTCTTGCTGAACGATCCAAGTATCGAAATAACGACAGCCCTAGGCTTGATTGTCATGTTTACCCAATTTTCTCAGCAGTACTACCAGCCGATTATCCAGGTGGCTGCGAGTTGGGGGAGCCTCCAATTGGCCTTTACTGGAGCGGATCGTATCCAAGAAATGTTTGATGCAGAAGAAGAGATTCGTCCGCAAAATGCACCTGCCTTTACGGAATTGCGAGAAGGTGTTGAAATCAGTCACATTGATTTCTCTTATGTGCCAGACAAGCCGATTTTAAAAGATGTCAGCATTTCAGCTCCTAAGGGGCAGATGATAGCAGTTGTCGGTCCGACTGGCTCAGGGAAAACGACCATCATGAACCTCATCAATCGTTTCTACGATGTGGATGCAGGCAGCATTTGCTTTGATGGCAAAGACATCCGTGACTACGACTTGGACAGCCTGCGGAGTAAGGTCGGTATTGTCTTGCAGGATTCGGTCTTGTTTAGCGGAACAATCCGAGACAATATCCGCTTTGGTGTGCCAGATGCCAGTCAGGAAATGGTCGAAGCAGCTGCCAAGGCAACTCATATTCATGACTATATCGAAAGCTTGCCTGATAAGTATGATACCCTTATTGATGATGAGCAAAATATCTTCTCGACTGGGCAGAAACAATTGATTTCCATCGCTCGAACCTTGATGACAGATCCCCAAGTCCTAATCTTGGATGAAGCGACTTCCAATGTCGATACCGTAACAGAAAGCAAAATCCAGCATGCTATGGAGGCAGTTGTAACAGGACGAACCAGTTTTGTTATTGCCCATCGTCTCAAGACCATCCTCAATGCCGATCAGATTATTGTCCTCAAAGAAGGAGAGGTTATTGAACGTGGAAATCATCACGAGTTGCTCAAACTCGGCGGTTTCTACTCGGAACTGTATCACAATCAATTTGTCTTCGAATAAAAAAGAAGTTGTCCTCGTTGGGCAGCTTTTTCTTGTCCATAAAAAATACTTATCACGGTCTTTAAAAAAACATATTAGACAGGAAAGGGTTGGAGTGATAAGATAAGACTGTCGCAAGAAAATCGAAAGGAGACACATCATGGCTAGAACGGTTGTAGGAGTTGCTGCAAACCTATGTCCTGTAGATGCAGAAGGGAAAAACATTCACTCATCTGTATCTTGTAAATTTGCAGAGAGCATTCGTCAAGTCGGTGGTCTCCCTTTAGTGATTCCTGTAGGAGATGAGTCCATTGTGCGCGATTATGTGGAAATGATTGACAAACTCATCTTGACAGGTGGGCAAAATGTCCATCCTCAGTTTTATGGAGAGAAAAAGACCATTGAGAGCGATGATTACAACCTTGTACGCGATGAGTTTGAACTAGCCCTCTTGAAAGAAGCGCTTCGTCAGAATAAACCAATTATGGCAATCTGTCGTGGAGTTCAGCTGGTCAATGTTGCTTTTGGCGGCACTCTCCACCAAGAAATTGAAGGTCACTGGCAAGGCTTGCCTTTTGGAACATCTCATTCTATTGAGACAGTAGAAGGAAGCGTGGTGGCTAAGTTATTTGGCAAAGAAAGTCAGGTTAACTCAGTTCATCGTCAAAGTATCAAAGACCTGGCGCCTAATTTCCGTGTGACTGCTATTGATCCAAGAGACCAGACCATTGAAGCGATTGAGTCTATCGACGAGCATCGCATTATCGGTTTACAGTGGCACCCAGAGTTCCTGGTCAATGAAGAAGACGGCAATTTAGAATTATTTGAGTATTTATTAAGTGAATTGTAACGGTTAGAGTCTCTAGCCGTTTTTATTCGTCCTTTCAGATTTTTTGTATTTTAGCGTTTTTACGCAAACGTTTGAATTCTGATAAAAATTGGGCAAATTCAATAAAAAAGCTTGAAAAAATCGAAGGTAAGCGTTATGATAGAAAAGAAGAAATTTTGGAGGATTATCATGTCACATATTAAATTTGATTATTCAAAAGTTTTAGACAAATTTGTTGCCCCACATGAAGTGGAATACATGCAAGCACAAGTAACAGCTGCAGACGAATTGATTCGTAAAGGAACTGGTGCTGGTAGTGACTTTTTGGGTTGGTTGGACCTTCCTGAAAACTACGACCGCGAAGAATTCGACCGCATCTTGAAAGCTGCTGAGCAAATCAAATCAGACAGCGATGTTTTGGTTGTGATCGGTATCGGTGGATCTTACCTTGGAGCGAAAGCAGCCATTGACTTCTTGAACCACCACTTTGCTAACTTGCAAACAAAAGAAGAGCGCAAAGCTCCACAAATCCTTTACGCTGGAAATTCAATCTCATCTACTTACCTTGCTGACTTGGTAGAGTACGTAGCTGACAAAGACTTCTCAGTAAACGTGATTTCTAAATCAGGTACAACAACAGAACCAGCGATTGCTTTCCGTGTCTTCAAAGAACTCTTGGTTAAGAAATACGGACAAGAAGAAGCCAACAAACGTATCTACGCTACAACTGACCGCCAAAAAGGTGCTGTTAAGGTTGAAGCAGATGCGAATGGTTGGGAAACATTTGTAGTTCCAGATGACATCGGTGGACGCTTCTCAGTATTGACAGCAGTTGGATTGCTTCCAATCGCAGCATCAGGTGCAGACATCAAAGCCCTTATGGAAGGTGCGAACGCAGCTCGTAAAGACTACACTTCAGACAAGATTGCTGAAAACGAAGCATACCAATACGCAGCAGTTCGTAACATCCTTTACCGTAAAGGCTACGCTACTGAAATCTTGGTAAACTACGAACCATCACTTCAATACTTCTCAGAATGGTGGAAACAATTGGCTGGTGAGTCAGAAGGGAAAGACCAAAAAGGAATCTACCCAACTTCAGCTAACTTCTCAACTGACTTGCACTCACTTGGTCAATTTATCCAAGAAGGAACTCGTATCATGTTTGAAACAGTTGTCCGTGTGGACAAACCACGTAAGAACGTGATCATTCCTACTTTGGAAGAAGACCTTGACGGACTTGGTTACCTTCAAGGAAAAGACGTTGACTTTGTAAACAAAAAAGCAACTGACGGTGTTCTTCTTGCCCACACTGACGGTGATGTACCAAACATGTACGTCACCCTTCCAGAGCAAGATGCCTTCACTCTTGGTTACACTATCTACTTCTTCGAATTGGCAATTGCCCTTTCAGGTTACTTGAATGCTATCAACCCATTTGACCAACCAGGTGTTGAAGCCTACAAACGTAACATGTTTGCCCTTCTTGGAAAACCAGGATTTGAAGAATTGAGCAAAGAGCTTAACGCACGTCTATAATAGAAGAAAAGAGTGGCTTGCCCACTCTTTTTACTCTCTTTATTCGTAGACATTGGACTCAGGCGAGACTTGTGATATAATATAGAAAGCAAAAAGGCAGACGCCTAGAGACTTTATAGGAGAAACTATGTCAAAAGATATCCGCGTACGCTACGCACCAAGTCCAACAGGACTACTACACATCGGAAATGCCCGTACAGCATTATTCAACTACCTTTACGCACGCCATCATGGTGGAACTTTTATCATCCGTATCGAAGATACTGACCGTAAACGCCATGTTGAGGATGGAGAACGTTCACAGCTTGAAAATCTTCGCTGGTTGGGAATTGACTGGGATGAAAGTCCAGAAACTCATGAAAACTACCGCCAATCAGAGCGTTTGGAACTCTATCAAAGATACATCGACCAATTGCTAGCTGAAGGAAAAGCCTACAAATCGTACGTTACAGAAGAAGAGTTGGCAGCAGAGCGCGAACGCCAAGAAGAAGCTGGCGAAACACCACGCTACATCAATGAATATCTTGGCATGAGCGAAGAAGAAAAGGCGGCTTACATTGCAGAACGTGAAGCAGCCGGTATCATCCCAACTGTTCGTTTGGCTGTTAATGAATCTGGTATCTACAAATGGCATGATATGGTCAAAGGTGATATCGAGTTTGAAGGTGGCAACATCGGCGGTGACTGGGTGATTCAGAAGAAAGATGGCTACCCAACTTACAACTTTGCCGTTGTCATCGATGATCATGACATGCAAATTTCCCATGTTATTCGCGGAGATGACCACATTGCCAACACACCCAAACAGCTTATGGTTTATGAGGCTCTTGGTTGGGAAGCTCCAGAGTTCGGTCACATGACTTTGATCATCAACTCTGAAACGGGTAAAAAATTGTCTAAACGGGACACTAACACCCTTCAGTTTATCGAAGACTACCGTAAAAAAGGCTATTTGCCAGAAGCTGTCTTTAACTTTATTGCCCTTCTTGGTTGGAATCCAGGTGGCGAAGATGAAATTTTCTCTCGTGAGGAATTGATTAAACTCTTTGACGAAAACCGCCTCAGCAAGTCTCCAGCAGCCTTTGACCAGAAGAAACTAGACTGGATGAGCAACGACTACATCAAGAGAGCAGAACTTGCCACCATCTTTGAAATGGCTAAACCTTATCTAGAAGAAGCAGGGCGTTTGACTGACAAATCTGAAAAAATGGTAGAACTCTACAAACCACAAATGAAATCAGTAGACGAGATTGTTCCATTGACAGATCTTTTCTTCTCAGATTTCCCAGAGTTGACAGACGCTGAGCGCGAGGTCATGGCAGGAGAAACCGTTCCTGTTGTTCTAGAAGCCTTCAAAGCGAAACTAGAAGCAATGACAGATGAAGAATTTGTGACAGAAAACATCTTCCCACAAATCAAAGCAGTTCAAAAAGAAACAGGTATCAAAGGGAAAAACCTATTCATGCCGATTCGTATTGCCGTTTCAGGTGAAATGCATGGACCAGAATTACCAGACACCATTTTCTTACTCGGACGTGAAAAGTCAATCCAGCATATTGAAAACATGCTGAAAGAGATTTCTAAATAAAAAGGACTTCCGATGGGTACATGGGAAAAAATGTATGAAGAAGCACGAACCTTATTCAATCCCCATGAAGTTTCTGACTTTGTTTATGCTAATCATGTTGTTGCTGCGGTAGAAGCAGAAGATGGTCAGATCTTCACAGGATTTTGTATGGAGGGCACTTGTGGCGTTTTTCATCTCTGTGCAGAACGAGCGGCTCTCTTCAATATGTATCAATTTTCAGGACAAACTAAAGTTAAGAAAATCCTCGCCTTTCGAGATAAACCTCCCTACGGCGAAGGATCAGGTATGCCCTGTGGCGCTTGCAGAGAATTTCTCTTAGAATTGAATACTGAAAATAAAGAAGCAGAGTTCATGATGGACTACGAAACAAGAAAAACAATTAAGGTTGCCGAATTGCTCCCTTACTGGTGGGGAGAGGAACGTGCAACTAATTGGCAAGATAAATAAAGGGAGTCAGTTTAACTGGCTTTTTCCCTTATCTTTTCAGGATTTCGGTAAAGAGGAAAAAAGTCCTTGACAAAGGTAAAAAAGTAGGTATAATAGAAAGAGTTGAAAAGCTCAGGTCCGTTGGTCAAGGGGTTAAGACACCGCCTTTTCA
>NZ_NCUK01000009.1:0-40677 GCF_002096445.1 Streptococcus oralis subsp. oralis | reverse complement strand
AAGTTTAGAGACTTCCTTTTTGGGAGTTTAGCTCAGCTGGGAGAGCATCTGCCTTACAAGCAGAGGGTCAGCGGTTCGATCCCGTTAACTCCCATTTTAGCGGGTGTAGTTTAGTGGTAAAACTACAGCCTTCCAAGCTGTTGTCGCGAGTTCGATTCTCGTCACCCGCTTTGAACTTTGTTCAATTACCAAGTTTTTTAAACTTGGGCGCGTAGCTCAGGTGGTTAGAGCGCACGCCTGATAAGCGTGAGGTCGGTGGTTCGAGTCCACTCGTGCCCATTTATAAATATGGTCCGTTGGTCAAGGGGTTAAGACACCGCCTTTTCACGGCGGTAACACGGGTTCGAATCCCGTACGGACTATTTATTGGAGGATTACCCAAGTCCGGCTGAAGGGAACGGTCTTGAAAACCGTCAGGCGTGTAAAAGCGTGCGTGGGTTCGAATCCCACATCCTCCTTTTTATATTAACGCGGGATGGAGCAGCTCGGTAGCTCGTCGGGCTCATAACCCGAAGGTCGTAGGTTCAAATCCTGCTCCCGCAATTTGGCTCGGTAGCTCAGTTGGTAGAGCAATGGATTGAAGCTCCATGTGTCGGCGGTTCGATTCCGTCTCGCGCCATATTTTATTTATAACTTGGAAGGGTAGCGAAGAGGCTAAACGCGGCGGACTGTAAATCCGCTCCTTCGGGTTCGGGGGTTCGAATCCCTCCCCTTCCATTACTTTAGTTACGGGCATAGTTTAAAGGTAGAACTAAGGTCTCCAAAACCTTCAGTGTGGGTTCAATTCCTACTGCCCGTGTTAATATGATTATGGCGGGTGTGGTGAAGTGGTTAACACACCAGATTGTGGCTCTGGCATGCGTGGGTTCGATCCCCATCACTCGCCTATTTTATATTATTGGGGTATAGCCAAGCGGTAAGGCAAGGGACTTTGACTCCCTCATGCGTTGGTTCGAATCCAGCTACCCCAGTTACTATTTGCCGGCGTGGCGGAATTGGCAGACGCGCTGGACTCAAAATCCAGTGTCCGCAAGGACGTGCCGGTTCGACCCCGGCCGCCGGTATAGTATGAAAGACAAGGCTTTCGGGTCTTGTTTTTTGTTTTGGTAAAGATTTTGATTAAGTACAGATAACTGATGAATGATCTTTTTCTTCTTATTCTAGTCATTTTTAGTGTATTTTTGGTATAATATTACTTATTCACAATTTATTTTGATTATGAAAGAGTTTGGTGATTAATGTCTCGGTCTGTTGAATTACTAAAGAAACGTTACTTAAAGAATATAAAAGAGAACCCAAATTTATTTATTGGGATTGAGTTAGAATATCCTATTGTAAATTTAGAGGGTAAGGCTACAGATGGTGAAGTTGTTAAGGATCTCTTTCGGTATTTACCATCAGTACTGGGCTTTACTATCGAAAAAGTGGATGATTTTGGGAATCCAATTCAGTTACTTGATCCAGTCAGCCAAGATACGATCTTGTTTGAGGTTGCTTATACGACGATTGAGTTTGCATTCGGAAAGGCCGAATCTATCCAAGAGGTAGAAGAACGCTTTAACTTCTATATGGCTACGATTCAGAATAAGTTGGGTGAAGCTAATCATGCTATTGTAGGCTGCGGCATTCATCCCAACTGGGATAAAAATGAGAATTGTCCAGTGGCTTATCCCCGCTATCAGATGTTGATGGATTATCTGAATTTGAGTAGAAATGTAACTAAATCAGATTTACATCATTTCCCTGAGTATGGTGCCTTTATCTGTGGAAGTCAGGTTCAACTGGACGTTTCAAAGTCCAACTACTTGCGGGTTATCAATGCTTTTACGCAAATTGAAGCTGCTAAAGCTTATTTGTTTGCCAATTCTGAGTTTTCAGGGGCAGATTGGGATACCAAAATTTCGAGAGATATTTTTTGGGAAGAATCCATGCATGGTATCTATCCAGAGAATGTAGGTGTCAATACTAGACTCTTTAAAGATGAGGATGATTTTTTTGACTATCTAGATCATTCTGCAATTTTTACTGCGGAACGTGATGGGCAGACCTATTATTTTTATCCTATTCAGGCTAGGGACTATTTGGCTACACCTGAAATCCAGGCATTTAGCCTTAATGGGGATGAGGTATTGATTCATCCTCAGGAGAAGGATTTTGAAACCCATCGTAGTTACCAATACCAAGACTTAACGACTCGAGGAACAGTTGAGTTTCGCAGTGTTTGTACTCAGCCGCTCGATAGGACTTTTGCTTCTGCTGCCTTTCACTTGGGATTGTTGGTTTATTTAGACAAGCTTGAAGCTTACTTGCGAACGGCTTCATTCTTTACCACAGCTGGTCGTGATTATAAGCTTTTAAGACGACAGTTTTCTAAAAAACAACTCACAGATGAAGAAGAAGCTGCGGTTCTCGAGTTTTCTAAAGACTTACTCATCCTAGCTGAGGAAGGACTGGAGAAAAGAGATAAGCAAGAAATGGTTTATTTAGAGCCTTTGAAGAAAGAATTGGGATTATAATTTCTCTTATAAAGGGAGAATTTTCTGAAAAATCGTGATATAATGGAAGAGACTATAGATAAAGGATAGAGATTCATGACATTAGTTTATCAATCAACGCGTGATGCCAATAATACAGTAACTGCCAGCCAAGCTATTTTGCAAGGTTTGGCGACGGATGGTGGTCTGTTTACTCCGCTTACTTATCCAAAGGTGGATTTGGACTTTGACACATTAAAAGATGCTTCTTACCAAGAAGTGGCTAAATTAGTTTTATCAGCATTTTTAGATGACTTTACGGCTGAGGAGTTGGACTACTGTATCAACAATGCCTACGATAGCAAGTTTGATACTCCAGCTATTGCGCCATTGGTGAAACTGGATGGGCAATACAACTTGGAATTGTTCCATGGTTCAACGATTGCCTTTAAAGATATGGCCTTGTCTATCTTGCCATACTTTATGACGACAGCCGCTAAAAAGCATGGTTTGGAGAACAAGATTGTCATTTTGACAGCGACATCTGGTGATACTGGAAAAGCTGCTATGGCAGGGTTTGCGGATGTGCCTGGAACTGAGATTATCGTCTTTTATCCAAAAGATGGTGTCAGCAAGGTACAAGAGTTGCAAATGACTACTCAGACTGGCGACAATACTCATGTTATCGCTATTGATGGAAACTTTGATGATGCACAAACAAATGTGAAACATATGTTTAACGATGTAGCTCTTCGTGAAAAATTGGCTGCCAATAAACTGCAATTTTCATCAGCTAACTCTATGAACATTGGTCGTTTGGTACCACAGATTGTTTATTATGTTTATGCCTACGCTCAGTTGGTCAAGACTGGTGAGATTGTGGCTGGTGAAAAAGTCAACTTCACAGTACCAACTGGAAACTTCGGTAATATCTTGGCTGCCTTTTATGCCAAACAAATCGGCCTACCAGTTGGCAAATTGATCTGTGCTTCAAATGACAACAATGTCTTGACAGATTTCTTTAAAACACGTGTCTATGACAAGAAACGTGAGTTTAAGGTCACAACTAGCCCATCCATGGATATCCTAGTATCTTCAAATTTGGAGCGTTTGATTTTCCATCTTTTGGGAAATAATGCTGAAAAGACAGCTGAACTTATGAATGCCTTGAACACGCAAGGACAATATGAGTTGACTGATTTTGCTGCAGAAATTCTGGCCCTCTTTGCAGCTGAATATGCGACGGAGGAAGAAACGGCTGCAGAAATCAAACGTGTTTATGAGTCAGATTCTTATATCGAGGACCCACACACAGCTGTTGCCTCAGCTGTTTATAGAAAATACCAAGCGGCTACTGGCGATGCGACTAAGACAGTGATTGCTTCAACAGCTAGTCCCTACAAGTTCCCAGTGGTTGCCGTAGAAGCGGTAACAGGAAAAGCAGGCTTGACAGACTTTGAAGCCTTGGCTCAATTACATGACATTTCAGGAGTGGCAGTGCCACCAGCGGTTGACGGGCTTGAGACAGCTCCTGTTCGTCACAAGACAACAGTGGCAGCTACTGACATGCAAGCAGCGGTTGAGACTTATCTAGGACTTTAAAACAGAGGAAGTAAACTCGGTTGGGAAACAACTGAGTTTCTTTTCATCAGGAGGACAGATTGTTTAGAAAAAATAAAGACATTCTCAACATTGCCTTGCCCGCTATGGGCGAAAACTTTTTGCAGATGCTCATGGGAATGGTGGACAGTTACTTGGTCGCTCACTTGGGACTAGTAGCTATTTCGGGTGTATCAGTGGCTGGCAATATTATCACGATTTACCAGGCCATTTTCATCGCTTTGGGGGCTGCTATTTCCAGTGTTATTTCAAAAAGCATGGGGCAGAAAGATCAGTCCAAGCTAGCTTATCATGTGACTGAAGCGCTGAAGATTACCTTGCTACTGAGTTTGCTTTTAGGGGCCTTGTCTATCTTTGCTGGGCAAGAGATGATAGGACTCTTGGGGACGGAGAGGGATGTAGCTGAGAGTGGTGGACTCTACCTATCTTTGGTAGGCGGATCTATTGTTCTCTTGGGTTTGATGACCAGTTTGGGGGCTTTGATTCGTGCAACGCATAATCCGCGTCTGCCTCTCTATGTTAGTTTTTTATCCAATGCATTGAATATTCTCTTTTCAAGTCTAGCTATTTTTGTCCTTGATATGGGGATAGCTGGTGTTGCATGGGGGACTATTCTATCTCGCTTGGTTGGTCTTTTGATTTTATGGTCGCAATTAAAACTGCCTTATGAGAAGCCATCTTTTGGTTTAGATAAGGATTTGTTGACTTTGGCTATACCGGCGGCAGGAGAACGTCTCATGATGCGGGCTGGAGATGTAGTGATCATTGCCTTGGTCGTCTCTTTTGGGACGGAGGCAGTAGCGGGGAATGCAGTCGGAGAAGTCTTGACCCAGTTTAACTATATGCCTGCCTTTGGCGTCGCTACGGCAACGGTCATGCAGGTGGCTCGAGCAGTTGGAGAGGATAACTGGGAAAGAGTAACTAGTTTGAGTAAACAAACCTTTTGGCTTTCTCTGCTTCTCATGTTGCCCTTAACTCTCAGTATCTATGCCTTAGGGACACCATTGACTCATCTCTATACAACGGACCCTATAGCAGTCGAAGCCAGCGTTTTGGTGGCACTGTTCTCTCTACTAGGGACTCCCATGGCGACAGGGACAGTTATTTATACGGCGGTTTGGCAGGGCTTGGGAAATGCTCGTCTCCCCTTTTATGCGACAAGTATCGGGATGTGGTGTATTCGCATTGGGACAGCCTACCTGATGGGGATTGTGCTTGGTTGGGGCTTACCTGGTATTTGGGCAGGAACCCTTTTGGATAATGGTTTTCGTTGGTTATTTCTACGCTTCCGTTACCAGCGTTATATGAGTTTGAAAGAATAGAAAATGCAAAGAACAGCTTTTATTTGGGATTTAGACGGAACCTTATTGGACTCTTACGAAGCGATTTTATCAGGGATTGAGGAAACCTTTGGTCAGTTTTCTATTCCTTATGATAAGGAGAGCGTGAGAGAGTTTATCCTCAAGTACTCTGTGCAGGATTTGCTGGAGCAGGTGGCAGAAGAGCGAAATTTGGATGCGGCAGTGCTTAATCAGGTGCGTGCCCAGAGTCTAGCTGAGAAGAATGCCCAGGTAGTTTTGATGCCAGGTGCGCGTGAAGTGCTAGCTTGGGCAGACCAAGCAGGGATTCAGCAGTTTGTTTATACTCATAAGGGGAACAATGCTTATACCATTCTAAGAGACTTGAGTTTGGAATTTTATTTCACAGAAATTCTAACTAATCAGAGTGGTTTTGCACGCAAGCCCAGTCCAGAAGCAGCGACCTATCTGTTAGATAAATATGAGTTGGATCCTAGGACTACCTATTATATAGGGGATCGGACTTTGGATGTGGAATTTGCTCAGAATAGCGGAATTCAAAGCATTAACTTTTTAGAGTCGTCTTATGAAGGGAATCAGAGGATTCAAGTACTAGCAGATATTCCTTATATTTTTTAGGATAAGTGATGAGAAGAGTGTGTCACTTTTGTGACAGAAACCTAACAAACTATTTCAAGTAATCGAGTTTGTTACAAGGAATGGACAGTTCTGTTAAATAGGCCCGAGAGGGCTTTTTTTCTACTTTTTTTGTGTTATGATAGACAGGTACTCATTTGAAAGGAATATGAACGAATGAAGAAAAGAATGATTTTAGTCTCAACAGTAGCCTTGTCATTTGCCCCAGTATTGGCAACTCAAGCAGAAGAAGTCCTTTGGACTGCACGTAGTGTTGAGCAAATCCAAAACGATTTGACTAAAACGGACAACAAAACAAGCTATACAGTACAGTATGGTGATACCTTGAGCACCATTGCAGAAGCCTTGGGTGTAGATGTCACAGTTCTTGCAAATTTGAACAAAATCACCAATATGGACTTGATTTTCCCAGATACTGTCCTCACCACAACTGTCAATGAGGAAGAAGAGGTAACGGAAGTTGAAATCCAAGCTCCTCAAGCAGATGCTAGTGAAGAAGTTACGACTGCGACAGCTGATTTGACGACCAACCAAGTAACCGTCGATGAACAAACGGTTCAAGTAGAAGATCTTTCTCAACCAATTGAGGAAGTCCCAACTGCAACAGAGACCGAAAAACCAACAGAAGTAGCGCCAAATTCAGAAGTTTCTGAGATAGCGACAGTTGCTGAAGAGACACCATCTACAGAAACACCTGTGGCAGAAGAAACAACTGAAACAACTAGTCCAGTTGAAGAAGAAGCTCCTCAAGCAGCGACTCCGGCTACCGAAGAAACGGCAGCAACAACTCCAGCGGAAGCCCCAGTAGCAGCTGCTCCAGCAACTGAAACACCTGCTGATACAACAGGATCAAGTGCAACAGAAGAAACAGAAGCGTCAACAGCAACTTCTGACACTGCAACTTCGACTTATCAAGCAGAGCAAAGCCAAACTCCTTCAAGAACGTATTCGGCTCCAGCGGCTCCTGACTATGCAGGACTTGCTGTAGCTAAGTCTGAGAATGCTGGGCTTCAACCACAAACGGCAGCCTTTAAAGAAGAAATCGCCAACTTGTTTGGCATCACATCCTTTAGTGGCTACCGTCCTGGAGACAGTGGCGACCATGGAAAAGGTTTGGCCATCGACTTTATGGTTCCAGTGAGTTCAGCGCTCGGTGACCAAATTGCGGAATATGCGGTTCAAAACATGGCTAGCCGTGGTATCAACTATATCATTTGGAAGCAACGTTTCTACGCTCCATACGATAGTAAATATGGACCAGCCTACACGTGGAATCCAATGCCAGACCGTGGTAGTGTGACCGAAAACCACTATGACCACGTTCACGTTTCAATGAACTAATCATTAAAATGGAAGTTGGGAACTGATTGAGTTCCCGCTTCTTTTTTTGTGTGTAAATTCTTCAGGATAATAAGAAGATTATTCTGAAGCAAGGTGGGCCCGCTATTTTGACTCTGCTGAGTATGTTGCTTTTTAAATAAGAAACCCAGCGTCTTTCAGGACACTGGGTTTTGTAGGTTCTTATCCATTTCGGCGTTTACGGGCTAGTAGGGCTCTGTAAAAGAAGATGTGATTGTTTTGGATATAGGGAAGGATTGAAAAGCTAGCAATTCCAAAAGTAATCCAGTTAAGGAAGTACCAAGGGAGTAGTTGTAGATCGAGAACAAAGCGTTGAAATTTGTAACCCTTCATCAAGAAACGGCTGATTTTCAGGATTTGATGGGGTTTAGCCTGTCCTAAATCCAGAGTGTCGCAGAGGAGGAATTCTACCTGCGAGTAGGCATAATGTTGCGGAACGTAGAGGATGTTCCCTACAATCATCAAGATGAGACTCGCGAAAAAGTAGAGGCCAAAGGTCATAAGGAATTGCTCGGTTTCAACGGATGAGAGGTCTAATTTTGGAAATTCAGGATGTAAGGCGACAAATCTCCGAGCCAAGAGATTGCTATAAAAGAGAAAATAAACGCCTACTAAGTTTGGAATGCTCCATAAAAAGAGGTAGAAACGTTTGAGGAGCAGAGTTAGGAAGGTTTGCGAGAAGCGCTCTGCAGCAAAGAGGGCTAGACTTGATTTTACTGAGAGGTCCGTATCAGGATCCTTGAGGAGTCGGAGTGTCGCAAAGGCAGCACCTGCTAGAAAAATCGTGCTCACAAAAGAAACCACTAGTGGGAAGAGATAGGCTTGGAGCACTTGTGCCAGCATGCTGAAAAAGGATTGCTCTAAAACACTTTCTTGGAGACGAGCCAAGGGGTTGAGAAAGCCTGATAAGATGACCAGTATGCTAGGTAAGAGATAGACGAGAAAGAGGCGGGGATTTCCAGCCTGAAACTGCCTAGTCTGCAGACGAATGGTTTTTAAATCAATTTTTGGGTATTTCATTCTTTCATTATACCATAGTTCGTGACAGTTCCTGGTTTTTTTGATAAAATCATACAGTATGCCTTTGGGCACAAAGTATGAACTGGGACTGTCTTTCCCAGCTTCGGAGGTAGAAAATGTCAGATTCACCAATCAAATACCGTTTGATTAAGAAAGAAAAACACACAGGAGCTCGTCTAGGAGAAATCATCACCCCACACGGTACCTTCCCGACACCTATGTTTATGCCAGTTGGGACCCAAGCCACTGTTAAAACCCAGTCACCTGAAGAATTAAAGGAGATGGGATCAGGGATTATCCTATCTAATACTTATCATCTCTGGCTTCGCCCTGGAGATGAACTCATCGCACGCGCAGGCGGTCTCCACAAGTTCATGAATTGGGACCAGCCAATTTTGACGGATAGTGGTGGTTTCCAGGTTTATTCCCTAGCAGATAGCCGAAATATCACAGAAGAAGGCGTAACCTTTAAAAACCATCTCAATGGTTCTAAGATGTTCCTATCGCCAGAAAAAGCCATCTCTATTCAGAATAATCTAGGCTCAGACATCATGATGTCCTTTGACGAATGTCCTCAGTTTTACCAACCTTACGACTACGTTAAGAAATCCATCGAGCGTACCAGTCGTTGGGCTGAGCGTGGTTTGAAGGCTCATCGTCGCCCACATGATCAAGGTTTGTTTGGAATTGTACAGGGGGCAGGATTTGAAGACCTTCGCCGTCAGTCAGCTCACGACCTTGTTAGCATGGATTTCCCAGGCTACTCTATCGGTGGTTTGGCAGTGGGAGAAACCCACGAAGAGATGAATGCCGTCTTGGACTTCACAACTCAACTGCTACCTGAAAACAAACCTCGCTATTTGATGGGTGTCGGAGCGCCAGATAGCTTGATTGATGGGGTTATTCGTGGTGTGGATATGTTTGACTGTGTCTTACCGACTCGTATCGCTCGTAACGGAACTTGTATGACCAGTCAAGGTCGTTTGGTTGTCAAAAATGCCCAATTCGCTGAAGACTTTACGCCACTGGATCCTGAGTGTGATTGCTACACATGTAAGAACTACACACGCGCCTACCTTCGTCATTTGCTCAAGGCTGATGAAACCTTCGGTATCCGCTTGACTAGTTACCACAATCTCTACTTCTTGCTCAATCTGATGAAGCAGGTCCGTCAAGCCATCATGGATGACAATCTCTTGGAATTTCGTGAGTATTTTGTAGAAAAATATGGCTACAACAAGTCAGGGCGCAATTTCTAAAGTGTAAAAATAGAATGCCAAAATCCTAAGTTTTCTCTTAGGATTTTTCCTATTTTTTTGATAGAATAGGGAGTATAATGGAATGGAAATTAGGTGGTGTTTTGCTTCCTAATTTAATGGAGAATAGACTCGTATGCGTATTAAATGGTTTTCCTTGATTAGGATTACAGGTTTACTTTTGGTGCTTTTGTACCACTTCTTTCAAACGATCTTTCCTGGAGGATTCTTTGGGGTAGATGTCTTTTTCACTTTTTCAGGATTTTTGATCACCTCCCTCCTTTTAGAAGAATTTGGGAAGGCACGCCAGATTGATTTACTGGGCTTTTTTAAGAGACGGTTTTACCGCATCGTGCCACCTGTGGTGCTGATGATTTTGGTGACCATGCCTTTTACTTTCTTGGTTCGTCAAGACTATGTTGCTGGAATTGGTGGCCAGATAGCTGGAGTTCTCGGTTTTATGACCAACTTCTACGAAATGTTAACAGGAGGCAGTTATGAATCCCAGTTCATTCCGCATCTCTTTGTTCATAACTGGAGTCTAGCTGTTGAGGTTCACTACTATATCCTTTGGGGCTTAGCGGTTTGGTTCTTATCGAAACATTCAAAATCTAGTAGTCAATTGAGAGGGATGGTCTTTCTCCTTTCTGCTGGAGCTTTTATCATTAGCTTTTTCTCCATGTTTATTGGTAGTCTAATGGCGAGTTCCTATTCATCTGTCTACTTTTCAAGTCTGACCCATGTCTATCCCTTCTTTTTAGGAAGCATTTTGGCGACAGTTGTGGGGGTTCGTCAGACGAGCGATTTAGTCAAGCAGTTTGACCGGATGTGGGATCTTCGTCAAAATCTACTGGTGTTTATTGCGGGGCTTTTGGTGCTAGTGCTCTTGACTTTCTTTGTCAAGTTCACCTACCTGTTTGCGTACTTATTTGGCTTCTTGCTAGCAAGTTTAGCGGCAGTGACCATGATTTTTGCTGCGCGTGTCTTGCATGAGAAAACGCCTGAGATACAAGAACCTCGGATCATTACATTTTTAGCGGATACCAGCTACGCGGTTTATCTCTTCCACTGGCCTTTCTATATTATCTTTTCTCAGTTGATGAGTAATCTGCCTGCTGTTATTCTGACGATCATCTTTTCTTATTCCTTTGCTATCCTATCCTTCTATATTATGGAGCCATTGATTGCCGGTAAATCCAATCCTTTAATACGGAAGATTAGTCAATTGCCTCATATTAAACCGATTAGTGCTGGTGCTGCTGGCATTCTTACCTTGATTAGCTTGATTATCATAGTTGTGGCTCCTCAAGTTGGAGCTTTTGAGACAGACTTGATGGTCAATGGTTTCAAACAAGCCCAGACCAATATAGGACAAACAAAGACTCTTGCTGAACAAGTTGAACTGAGTCGTCTAGGAATTTCTGAGGGAACAAGCCTAATAGGAGATTCAGTGACTCTACGTGCCAATACAGCCTTAAAAGAGGCGCTTCCTGATGCAAATATCAATGCTCAGGTTAGTCGGACGACCAAGCAAGCCAATGACATCATGCTCAATAATAGCCAGAACAAGGCGCTTTTAAAAACAGTTGTCATTGCAACGGGGGTCAACAATCCCGAAGGCTATAAGAATGATTTGGACAGCATCGTGAACAATCTACCGAAAGGACACCATCTGATACTGGTGACACCTTATGAGGGAGACAAGAGCAAGGACACTTATGCATCAGTGGAGCAGTATGCGGCTTATGCGAGAGAATTAGCTGAAAAGAATCCATATGTGAGCATCGCTGACTGGAATAAGGTCGCTAAGGAACACCCTGAAATCTGGGCTGGAACTGACCAAGTCCACTTTGGAAATGATAGCAACATGATTGAAGAAGGTGCTAAACTTTACGCAGAGACGATTGCAGCTGCTGTTAAGGCCGCTCAAGAGCTACCTGTGAAATCAAAATAAAATCAAAGAGTTGGAGATATCCAGCTCTTTTAAAATATCTACGAAAAATAGGTCTATACCATTTACAAATGAAAAAGAAAGGTTTATAATGTAATTGACATAATAAATTCTAGAATCAATCTATCAAGGAGGTTATCATTATGCCTAATTATATTAAAGCGGATCAGTTTTTCTACCCACACGGAATTCGTCGTGGCGGTTACTTGGAACTTGTGGATGGCAAGTTTGGTAAACATGTAGAAGAGATTCCTGAAGGAGCTGAGGTGATTGACTATACCGGTTATAGCATTGCACCAGGACTTGTGGATACCCACATTCATGGATTTGGCGGTGTGGATGTCATGGATAATAATATCGAAGGAACCCTTCATACCATGAGTGAAGGATTGCTTAGCACAGGTGTTACCAGCTTCTTGCCAACGACGTTGACTTCCTCTTACGAGCAGTTGCTTGCGGTAACTGAAAATATCGGTGCTCGTTACCAGGAAGCAAGTGGAGCCAAGATTCGTGGGATCTATTTTGAAGGCCCTTATTTCACAGAGAAATACAAAGGAGCCCAAAACCCTGCCTATATGAAAGACCCTCGTATGGATGAGTTTCGTGCTTGGCAAAAAGCAGCCAATGGCCTGCTCAATAAAATCGCCCTTGCGCCAGAACGCGAAGGTGTAGAAGACTTTGTTCGTACGATTACGGGTGAAGGAGTGACCGTTGCTCTTGGACACTCAAATGCGACTTTTGATGAAGCTAAAAAAGCAGTCGATGCTGGAGCGAGTGTTTGGGTACATGCCTACAACGGAATGCGAGGGTTGACTCACCGTGAGCTCGGTATGGTGGGAGCCATGTATGAGTTGCCACATACTTACGCAGAATTGATTTGTGACGGTCACCACGTAGATCCAAAGGCCTGTGACATTTTGCTCAAGCAAAAAGGAACTGAAAATATCGCCCTTATCACAGACTGTATGACAGCTGGTGGCTTGGAAGATGGAGACTACATGTTGGGAGAATTCCCGGTAGTAGTTGCTAATGGAACTGCTCGCCTCAAATCTACAGGTAATTTGGCAGGTTCTATCCTCAAACTCAAAGATGGTTTGAAGAATGTGGTCGAATGGGGCATTGCGAATCCGCATGAAGCAGTCATGATGGCCAGCCTCAACCCAGCAAAATCTGTTCACATCGATGATGTCTGTGGTCAAATCCGTGAAGGTTACGATGCCGACTTTATCGTACTAGATAAAGATTTGGAATTGGTAGCAACCTACCTAGATGGTGTGAAACGTTATCAAGCTTAAGAAGATAAAAATAGGAGTCAATAAAGGACTCCTATTTTTATGATAGGCTGAAAAGGTATTTAAAGAAGTCTTCCTAAAGGGAAAGGCAAGCAAAATCCTTTTCTTGTAATAAAAAATTAGATATAATATACGATACAAAGGAAGTAGTAAGAATGTATCGTGTTATAGAAATGTATGGGGATTTTGAACCGTGGTGGTTCATAGAAGGTTGGGAAGAAGATGTCATCATGAGTCAATCTTTTGACAAGTATTATGATGCTCTAAAATATTATAAATCATGCTGGTTTGAGCTGGAAAAGAAGAATCCTCTTTATAAGAGTCGGAGTGATTTGATGACTATTTTTTGGGATCCTGCCGACCAACGCTGGTGTGATGAGTGTGATGAGTATTTGCAGCAGTATCATTCTTTGGCACTTTTACAGGATGAGCAAGTCATCCCCGATGAAAAGCTACGTCCAGGCTACGAAAAACAAACAGGTCAAGAAAAACACCGTTCTTGCCGTATGAAATGGAGATAAAAAGTAACTTTTTAAGTTGCTTTTTTTATTTTTTTGCGAATAGTTAGATAAGGAGGGCGGTATGGTACAAGAAATTGCACAGAAAATTATTGCTACTGCGAAAGAAAAGAAGGCTCAGGATATCTATTTCATTCCCAAGGAAAAGTCCTACGAGCTTCACATGCGGGTTGGAGACGAGCGGTGTCTCGTTGACTCCTATGAGTTTGATGTTTTAGCTGCTGTGATTAGTCATTTTAAGTTTGTGGCGGGTATGAACGTAGGAGAGAAGAGGCGCAGTCAGCTGGGTTCTTGCGACTATCAGCATGGGGAGAAGAAGTCTTCTCTGCGTTTGTCTACCGTAGGAGATTATCGGGGGCATGAGAGTTTGGTCATTCGTTTGTTGCACGATGAGGAGCAGGATCTGAATTTCTGGTTTCAGGATATGAACGAACTGGGTGAGCAGTACAGGCAACGGGGACTCTATCTATTTGCAGGTCCAGTCGGAAGTGGCAAGACGACCTTGATGCACGAATTGGCCAAGTCTCTGTTTAAAGGGCAACAGGTTATGTCCATTGAAGATCCTGTCGAGATCAAGCAGGAAGACATGCTCCAGTTGCAGTTGAATGAAGCGATTGGCTTGACCTATGAAAATCTGATCAAACTGTCTCTCCGGCATCGTCCGGACCTCTTGATTATTGGTGAAATTCGGGATAGCGAGACAGCGCGTGCAGTGGTCAGAGCCAGTTTGACAGGGGCGACAGTTTTTTCAACCATTCATGCCAAGAGTATCCGAGGTGTTTATGAACGCCTTCTGGAGTTGGGTGTGACGGAGGAGGAATTAGCAGTTGTTCTGCAAGGAGTCTGCTACCAGAGATTAATTGGGGGAGGAGGAATCGTTGACTTTGCAAACAAAGACTATCAGGAACACCAGCCAACTAGCTGGAATGAACAGATTGAGCAGCTTCTTAAAGATGGACATATCACAAGTCTTCAGGCTGAAACGGAAAAAATTAGCTACAGCTAAGCAGAAGAAAATCATCACTTTGTTTAACAACCTCTTCTCCAGTGGCTTTCATTTGGTGGAAATTATTTCTTTTTTGGGCAGAAGTGCCTTGCTGGAAAAGGACTATGTGGCCCAGATGCACCAAGGCTTGTCTCAGGGGAAATCCTTCTCACAGATGATGGACAGTTTGGGTTTTTCAAGTGCTATTGTGACCCAATTATCTCTAGCTGAAGTGCATGGAAATCTTCACCTGAGTTTGGCAAAGATAGAAGAATATCTGGATAATTTGGCCAAGGTCAAGAAAAAGTTAATCGAAGTGGCGACCTATCCTCTGATTTTGCTGGGATTTCTCCTGCTAATCATGCTGGGGTTGAGAAACTATCTACTTCCTCAACTGGACAGTAGCAATATCGCCACTCAAATCATCGGCAATCTGCCACAAATATTTCTGGGACTAGTGTTGGTTTGCTCTCTATCTTTGCTTTTAGCTCTCACTTTTTACAAAAGAAGTTCCAAGATGCGGGTCTTCTCGATGTTAGCGCGGATTCCCTTTCTAGGAATCTTTGTCCAGACTTATCTGACAGCTTATTATGCGCGTGAATGGGGCAATATGATTTCGCAGGGGATGGAGCTGATGCAGATTTTTCAGATCATGCAGGAACAAGGCTCACAGCTCTTTAACGAAATCGGTCAAGATTTGGCTCAAGCCCTGCAAAATGGCCGCGAATTTTCTCAAACCATAGCGACCTATCCTTTCTTTAAAAAGGAGTTGAGTCTCATCATCGAGTATGGGGAAGTCAAGTCCAAGCTGGGGAGTGAGTTGGAAATCTATGCTGAAAAAACTTGGGAAGCCTTTTTTACCCGAGTCAACCGCACCATGAACTTAGTACAGCCACTGGTTTTTATCTTTGTGGCCCTGATTATCGTTTTACTTTATGCGGCAATGCTTATGCCCATGTATCAAAATATGGAGGTAAATTTTTAAAATGAAAAAACTCATGACAAATTTAAAAAAAGCCAAGGTTCAAGCTTTCACTCTGGTAGAGATGTTAGTCGTCCTTTTAATCATCAGTGTTCTTCTCTTGCTCTTTGTGCCCAATTTGACCAAGCAAAAGGATACCGTAGATGACAAAGGAAAAGCTGCTGTTGTCAAGGTCGTAGAAAGCCAGGCAGAGCTCTATAGTCTGGACAAGAATGAAGATGCTAGCCTTAGCAAATTACAAGCAGACGGTCGTATCACAGCTGAGCAAGCCAAAGCTTATAAAGACTACCATGCAAAACAAAAAACAAGTCAAACTGTTGCAGATTAAGGCCTTTACCATGCTGGAAAGTCTCTTAGTTTTGGGACTTGTGAGTATCCTTGGTTTAGGCTTGTCCGGTTCTGTTCAGTCCAGTTTTGCGGCGGTAGAGGAGCAGATTTTCTTTATGGAGTTTGAAGAACTCTATAGGGAAACGCAAAAACGCAGTCTAGCCAGTCAGCAAAAGACCAGTCTGAACTTAGATGGGCAGACGATCAGCAATGGCAGTCAAAAGTTGACCGTTCCTAAAGAAATTCAGGCGCCATCAGGACAAAGCATTATATTTGACCGAGCTGGGGGCAATTCGTCCCTGGCTAAGGTTGAATTTCAGACTAGCAAAGGAGTGATTCGCTATCAATTATATCTAGGAAATGGAAAAATTAAACGCATTAAGGAAACTAAAAATTAAGGCAGTAATCTTACTAGAAGCAGTAGTAGCTTTGGCTGTGTTTGCCAGCATTGCAACCCTCCTTTTAGGACAAATTCAGAAAAATAGACAAGAAGAGGCAGAAATCTTGCAAAAGGAAGAAGTCTTGCGTGTGGCGAAGATGGCTCTGCAGACAGGTCAAAATCAGGTAAACATAAACGGAGTGGAGGTTCAGGTGTTTGCTAGTGAAAAGGGATTGGAGGTCTACCATGGTTCAGAGAAGTTGCTCGACCTTAAAGAGCAGTAAGGTAAGAGCGTTCACTCTATTAGAATCTCTGATTGCCCTTATCGTCATTAGCGGAGGCTTGCTCCTTTTTCAAGCTATGAGTCAGCTCCTCATTTCAGAAGTTCGTTACCAGCAGCAAAGCGAGCAAAAGGAGTGGCTCTTGTTTGTGGATCAACTGGAGGCAGAGTTAGAGCGTTCGCAGTTTGAAAAGGTAGAAGGCAATCGCCTCTATTTAAAACAAGATGGTAAGGATATCTCTATAGGGAAGTCTAAATCGGATGATTTTCGAAAAACGGATACCAGCGGACGGGGCTATCAGCCGATGGTTTATGGACTCAAATCAGCTCAAATTACAGAGGAAAATCAATTGGTTCGCTTTCGTTTCCAATTTCAAAAGGGCTTAGAAAGGGAGTTCATCTATCGTGTGGAAAAAACAAAAAGTTAAGGCAGGCGTTCTTTTATATGCAGTCACCATGGCAGCCATCTTTAGTCTGTTGTTGCAGTTTTATTTAAATCGGCAAGTCGCCCATCACAAAGACTTTGCCCTAAACAAAGAAAAGTTGATCGCTTTTGCCATGGCCAAGCGAAGTAAGGATAAGGCTGAGCAAGAAAGTGGAGAACGAGTCTTTAACTTAGGAAAAGTCAGATATCAAAATACGAAAACAGGTTTTGCAACAAGTGTTCGTATGAATAAGGGCAACTATGAATTTCTCTTTCCTACGATGAAAACCCAAGAAAAGAAAACAGCTAAAAAGGAAGAGGTAGCGACTGATTCAAGCAATCAAGCAGAGAAGAAAAAATCAGAAGAGAAGTCTGAAAAGAAAGACAATTCCTAGTCAATTCAACTACTTTGTGCTAAACTAAAAGCATGAAACATGATTTTAATCACAAAGCAGAAACCTTTGATTCGCCCAAAAATATCTTTCTTGCAAATTTGGTGTGTCAAGCAGTTGAAGCACAGATTGCTCTTCTATCAGACAAGGAAATATTGGACTTTGGTGGTGGAACGGGTCTATTAGCTTTGCCCCTGGCTCAGCAGGCCAAGTCGGTTACCCTTGTGGACATCTCGGAGAAAATGCTGGATCAAGCCCGTTTGAAAGCAGAGCAACAAGACATCAAGAATATCCAGTTTTTGGAGCAGGATTTACTGGTGAATCCTTTGGAGCAACAATTTGACCTAATTGTAGTCAGTCGGGTTCTTCATCATATGCCTGATCTAGATGCGACTCTTGCCATGTTTCACCATCACCTTAGGGAGAATGGACAAGTTCTCATCGCTGATTTTGTCAAGACAGATACCAACCATCATGGTTTTGATTTAGCTGAACTGGAAACCAAGCTCGCTCAGAATGGTTTTTCAAGCATTGGCAGTCAGATCCTCTATAGTGCAGAAGATCTTTTCCTCGGAAATTACGCAGAACTCTTTTTAACAGTAGCCCAAAAATCACTCGCTGACTAAAGCAGTGATTTTTTCTCTTCAGATGGAAAAAAGGAGGGAATTTTGATAAGATAGGAATATGGATTTTGAAAAAATTGAACAAGCTTATACGTATTTACTAGAGAATGTCCAAGTCATCCAAAGTGATTTGGCGACCAACTTTTATGATGCCTTAGTAGAGCAAAATGGTATCTACCTAGATGGCGAGACCAAATTAGAGCAGGTCAAGGAGAACAATCAAGCCCTTAAGCGCCTAGCACTTCGTAAGGAAGAGTGGCTCAAGACCTACCAATTTCTCTTGATGAAGGCAGGACAAACGGAGCCTTTACAGGCCAATCACCAGTTTACACCAGATGCCATTTCCCTCCTCTTGGTACTTGTTGTAGAAGAGTTGTTTAAACAAGAGGAAATTAGCATCCTCGAAATAGGCTCTGGTATGGGCGTTTTGGGAGCTACTTTCTTGACTTCCCTCTCTAAAAAAGTAGATTACTTGGGAATCGAAGTGGATGACTTACTGATTGATTTGGCAGCCAGTATGGCAGATGTGATTGGTTTGCAGGCTGGTTTTGTCCAAGGAGATGCCGTTCGTCCGCAAATGCTTAAAGAAAGCGACGTGGTCATCAGCGACTTGCCTGTTGGCTATTACCCAGACGATGCCATCGCTTCACGCTATCAAGTGGCTTCTAGTCAAGAGCATACCTATGCCCACCATTTGCTGATGGAGCAAGGGCTCAAGTACCTTAAGTCAGATGGCTATGCTATTTTTCTAGCTCCGAGTGATTTATTGACCAGCCCTCAAAGTGATTTTTTAAAAGGGTGGCTCAAAGACGAAGTGAGTCTGGCTGCTATCATCGCTCTGCCAGAGGATATTTTCTCAACTGCAAGCCAAGCTAAAAGTATTTTTGTCTTACAAAAGAAAAGAGATAAGGAAATAGAACCCTTTGTCTATCCTCTTACTAGCTTGCAAGATCTGTCAGTTTTGTTGACCTTTAAAGAAAATTTTCAAAATTGGAGCAAAGGTACTGAAATATAAAAGAGATTTTGTTATAATAGATGAAAACGCTTAAAAAGAGGTATCATCTTATGACAAAAACAATTGCAATCAATGCAGGAAGCTCAAGCTTGAAATGGCAACTTTATCAAATGCCTGAAGAGAAAGTTTTGGCTAAAGGCTTGATTGAACGTATTGGATTGAAAGATTCAATTTCAACAGTAAAATTTGACGGTCGTTCGGAGCAACAAATTCTTGATATTGAAGACCATACACAAGCCGTTAAAATTTTATTGGATGACTTGATTCGTTTTGACATCATTAAAGGGTACGATGAGATTACAGGTGTCGGACACCGCGTCGTTGCAGGTGGTGAATATTTCAAGGAATCAACAGTTGTTGAGGGAGATGTGTTAGAAAAAGTTGAGGAATTGGGACTCTTGGCTCCCCTTCACAATCCAGCTAACGCAGCTGGAATTCGCGCATTTAAGGAATTGCTTCCAGATATTACCAGTGTTGTCGTATTTGATACCTCATTCCACACAAGTATGCCAGAAAAGGCTTATCGCTACCCTCTACCAACTAAATACTACACAGACAACAAGGTTCGTAAATATGGTGCCCACGGGACAAGCCACCAGTTTGTCGCAGGAGAAGCAGCGAAACTTTTGGGCCGCCCTCTAGAAGACTTGAAATTGATTACCTGCCATATTGGTAACGGGGCTTCTATCAC
This sequence comes from Streptococcus oralis subsp. oralis, assembly GCF_002096445.1. Lineage (GTDB taxonomy): Bacteria > Bacillota > Bacilli > Lactobacillales > Streptococcaceae > Streptococcus > Streptococcus oralis_N. The sequence goes on along the minus strand of NZ_NCUK01000009.1, from coordinate 21,134 downwards.
AGCTGTTAAGGGAGGGAAGTCTGTGGATACTTCTATGGGATTCACACCACTTGGAGGTGTGATGATGGGAACTCGTACAGGAGATATTGACCCTGCTATCATCCCTTATCTCATGCAATATACAGAGGATTTCAATACCCCAGAAGATATTAGTCGCGTTCTCAATCGTGAATCAGGGCTCATGGGAGTTTCTGGTCAGTCAAGCGATATGCGTGATGTGATTGCTGCCATGGAAGCAGGAGACCATGATGCGACTTTGGCTTATGAAATGTATGTCGATCGTATCCAAAAACATATCGGTCAATACCTTGCAGTCCTAAATGGAGCAGATGCGATTATCTTCACAGCAGGTATCGGTGAAAATGCAGCTTTGGTTCGTGAGGATGTCATTTCAGGTATCTCTTGGTTTGGTTGTGATGTGGATCCAGAAAAGAACGTCTTTGGCGTAACGGGAGACATCTCAACTGACGCAGCGAAAATCCGTGTCTTGGTTATTCCAACAGATGAAGAATTGGTGATTGCACGCGATGTTGAGCGCTTGAAAAAATAAGTAAATACACGTAAAATTTGATTGTAAAAAGAAGTTGGGAAAGAGATTTTCCAGCTTTTTTTATGTAGAAAATGTCTAAAACCTTGCTGTTATTGGCTTTTTCAAAAAATATGGTATAATAGTAGTAATTTAATAGATGGAGTTGAGTTTTGAAGAAAAGCTTTCGTGTAAAAAGAGAGAAAGATTTTAAGGCGATTTTCAAGGGCGGAACAAGTTTTGCCAATCGAAAATTTGTTGTCTACCAATTGGAAAACCAGCAAAACCATTTTCGAGTAGGACTGTCCGTCAGCAAAAAGCTGGGGAATGCAGTTACCAGAAATCAAATTAAGAGACGAATCCGGCACATTCTACAAAGTGTAAAAGGGAGTTTAGTAGAGCATGTTGATTTTGTCGTGATTGCCCGAAAAGGGGTGGAAACCTTGGAATATGCAGAGATGGAGAAAAACCTACTCCACGTATTAAAGTTATCAAAGATTTACCAGGAAGGAAATGGGAGTGAAAAAGAAACTACAGTTGACTAGTTTGTTGGGCTTGTCCTTGTTTATCATGACAGCCTGTGCAACAAATGGTACAGCTAGCGATATAACAGCAGATTCGACAGACTTTTGGAGCAAATTCGTCTATTTTTTTGCTGAAATTATCCGCTTTTTGTCCTTTGACATTAGTATCGGAGTGGGGATTATTCTCTTCACGATTTTGATCCGGACGATTTTATTGCCAGTCTTTCAGACACAGATGGTTGCCTCTAGAAAAATGCAAGAGGCTCAACCGCGCATCAAGGCTTTGCGAGAGCAATACCCGGGTCGTGATATGGAAAGTAGAACCAAGCTAGACCAGGAGATGCGTAAGGTTTATAAAGAGTTAGGAATCAAACATTCATCCTCTCTCTGGCCGATTTTAATACAAATGCCTGTTCTCTTGGCACTTTTTCAAGCCTTGAGTCGAGTAGACTTTTTGAAAACAGGTCACTTTTTATGGATTAATTTGGGAGGAGTAGATACAAGTTTTGTCCTTCCGATTTTGGCGGCAGTCTTTACCTTCTTGAGTAGCTGGTTATCGAATAAAGCTTTGTCCGAAAAAAGTGGAGCTACGACAGGGATGATGTATGGTATGCCTGTATTGATCTTTGTTTTTGCCATCTCCGCCCCAAGTGGTGTAGCCTTGTACTGGGCCGTATCCAATGCTTACCAAGTTCTGCAAACCTATTTCTTGAACAATCCTTTCAAGATTATTGCCGAAAGAGAAGCAGTGGCGCAAGCAGAAAAAGATTTAGAAGGCAAGAAGAGAAGAGCTTTGAAAAAAGCACAGAAAAAGAAAAAATAAGGAGGAATCTGATAATGGTATTATTTACAGGTTCAACGGTTGAAGAAGCAATCCAAAAAGGATTGAAAGAATTAGACATTCCAAGAATGAAGGCCCACATCAAGGTCGTTTCGAAAGAGAAAAAAGGATTTTTAGGCTTGTTTGGTAAGAAGCCAGCTCAAGTTGATATCGAAGCCATTAGTGAAACGACAGTAATCAAAGCCAACCAGCAGGCCATTAAAGGGGTTCCAAAAGAAGTTAATGAAAAAAATGAACCAGTGAAAACCGTCAGCGAAGCGACAGTTGATTTGGGATATGTGGTTGAAGCCATCAAGAAGATTGAAGAAGAAGGTCAAGGTGTCTCTGAAGAGGTCAAGGCTGAAATCCTGAAAAATGAAAAGCACGCCAGCACGATTTTGGAAGAAACAGGCCATATTTCAATTTTAAATGAATTGGAACCAGAGGATACTACCGAGGAAGTGAAATCTGCTCCAGAAAAAGAAACTGAAACGCAGGAAGCAACAAGTCAATCTTTGGAAGATTTAGGCTTGAAAGTAGAACCAAGTTATGACATCGAACAAGTGGCAACTGAAGTAGCTAGCTACGTTCAAACCATTGTAGATGATATGGATGTTGAAGGGACGATTTCAAGCGACTACAATCGCCGCACCATCAATCTTCAAATTGACACCAATGAACCAGGCCGTATTATCGGCTACCACGGAAAAGTCTTGAAAGCTCTTCAGCTGTTAGCGCAAAATTACCTTTATAATCGCTATTCAAGAACCTTCTACATCACAATCAATGTCAATGATTACGTTGAGCACCGTGCAGAAGTCTTGCAAACTTACGCTCAAAAATTGGCGACTCGCGTTTTAGAAGAAGGACGTAGCCAACAAACTGATCCAATGTCAAATAGCGAACGCAAGATTATCCATCGCATTATTTCACGCATGGATGGCGTGACGAGTTACTCTGAAGGTGACGAGCCAAATCGCTATGTTGTCGTAGATGCAGAATAAGCAAAGCAAAATCAGGTTCGTCCTGATTTTTTGCTAGGAAAGGAAAGATTCAGATATGCTGAAAGCAGTTAGAGAATACCTATCATTTGCAGGAGTCCAGTACCGTAATCCTGATAAAGCTGGTGATGAAAGAGAAAAGATGCTGGAATTGCGTCACAAAGGCCAAGAGGCTCGGAAGTCTTTCACAGAATTGGCCAAAACCTTTCAAGCAAGTCATCCAGAATGGCAACTGCAACAGACTAGTCAGTGGATGAACCAAGCACAACGCTTGCGACCGCATTTCTGGGCCTATTTACAGAGAGACGGACAAGTGACAGAACCTATGATGGCTCTTCGTTTGTATGGAACACCTGCTGACTTTGGGATTTCTTTGGAAGTCAGTTTCATCGAGCGCAAGAAAGACGAACAGACCTTAGACAAGCAAGCCAAGGTTTTAGAGCTTCCAGCGGTAGAAGGAATTTATTATCTGGTCTATTCAAATGGGGAGAGTCATAAGGTGGAGGCTACTGAGGAGAATCGTCGTACTTTACGCGAGAAGGTGAGAAGTCAGGAAGTCCGTAAAGTTTTGGTCAAGTCAGATGTTTCCCTCATTGAAAATCAGTCAGTAGAAGCGATATTGGAGAAGCTAGAAGACGCTTATACGCTCTTGCTCCCGTACTATGAGGTGACGAGGGAATAGAAAATCAAATGTGTTAGATGAACGCAAATTGTTTTATTGCTATTCTATGCATTTTTTCATATAATAGTAAAATAGGATGTGTGATTTATTAATCACCTCAAAGAGAAAGGAAATTCTATGTCAAATCTATCTGTTAATGCAATTCGTTTTCTAGGTATTGACGCCATCAACAAAGCAAACTCAGGTCACCCAGGGGTGGTTATGGGGGCTGCTCCAATGGCCTATAGCCTCTTTACAAAGCAACTTCGTATCAATCCAGCTCAACCAAACTGGATCAACCGCGATCGCTTTATTCTTTCAGCAGGTCATGGCTCTATGCTTCTCTATGCCCTTCTTCACCTTTCTGGTTTTGAAGATGTTAGCATGGATGAAGTCAAGAACTTCCGCCAATGGGGTTCAAAAACGCCAGGTCACCCAGAATTTGGTCATACAGCAGGGGTTGACGCGACAACTGGTCCTCTAGGTCAAGGGATTTCTACTGCTACTGGTTTTGCCCAAGCAGAACGTTTCCTTGCAGCGAAGTATAACCGCGAAGGCTATAATATCTTTGACCACTATACTTATGTGATCTGTGGAGATGGAGACTTGATGGAAGGTGTCTCAAGTGAGGCAGCTTCATACGCAGGCTTGCAAAAACTTGACAAGTTGGTGGTTCTTTATGATTCAAATGACATCAACTTGGATGGTGAGACAAAAGATTCCTTTACAGAAAGTGTTCGTGACCGTTACAATGCTTACGGTTGGCATACAGCCTTGGTTGAAGATGGAACAGACTTGGAAGCTATCCATGTTGCTATCGAAACAGCTAAAGTTTCAGGAAAACCATCTTTGATTGAAGTGAAGACTGTGATTGGATACGGCTCTCCAAACAAACAAGGAACTAATGCCGTACACGGTGCTCCTCTTGGTGCAGATGAAACTGCAGCAACTCGCCAGGCTCTCGGTTGGGAATATGAACCATTTGAAATTCCAGAGCAAGTTTATGCTGATTTCAAGGAAAATGTTGCAGACCGTGGTGCATCAGCTTATCAAGCTTGGACTAAATTAGTTGCTGATTATAAAGAAGCGCATCCAGAACTGGCTGCAGAAGTAGAAGCTATTATCGACGGACGTGATCCAGTTAAAGTTACTCCAGCAGACTTCCCAGCCTTAGAAAATGGTTTCTCTCAAGCAACTCGTAATTCAAGTCAAGATGCTTTGAACGTTGTCGCTGCCAAGTTGCCAACCTTCCTAGGTGGATCAGCTGACCTCGCTCACTCAAACATGACATATATCAAAACGGACGGACTTCAAGACGACGCTAATCGCTTGAACCGCAATATTCAGTTTGGTGTTCGTGAATTTGCTATGGGAACGATATTGAACGGGATGGCCCTTCATGGTGGACTTCGTGTATACGGTGGTACTTTCTTCGTCTTCTCTGACTATGTGAAAGCAGCTGTCCGCTTGTCAGCCTTGCAAGGACTTCCTGTGACTTATGTCTTTACCCACGATTCAATCGCAGTTGGTGAAGATGGTCCAACTCACGAACCAGTTGAACACTTAGCAGGTCTCCGTGCTATGCCAAATCTGAATGTTTTCCGCCCAGCAGATGCGCGTGAAACTCAAGCGGCTTGGTACCTTGCCGTGACAAGCGAAAAAACACCAACTGCCCTTGTCTTGACACGTCAAAATTTGACTGTCGAAGAAGGAACAGACTTTGACAAAGTTGCGAAAGGTGCCTATGTCGTCTATGAAAATGCAGCAGACTTTGATACAATCTTGATTGCGACAGGTTCAGAGGTCAATCTTGCTGTCTCAGCTGCCAAAGAATTGGCTGGTCAAGGTGCAAAAGTCCGCGTAGTCAGCATGCCATCTACAGATGTCTTTGATGCACAAGATGCAGCTTATAAGGAAGAAATCCTTCCAAATGCAGTCCGCCGTCGTGTTGCAGTCGAAATGGGTGCAACTCAAAACTGGTACAAATATGTTGGTCTGGATGGTGCAGTTCTCGGTATTGATACCTTTGGAGCATCTGCCCCAGCACCAAAAGTATTGGCAGAGTACGGATTTACAGTTGAAAATCTAGTCAAAGTCGTTCAAAACTTGAAATAATCACAAAAATCAGAGTGAAAACTCTGATTTTTTATAACCATAAAAACAAGGCACAACCTTGTAAAAGTAGCTGAAATTTGATATAGTAGTCCTATGTAAAATACAAAGGAGAAAATACTATGGAAAATATTAGTCCAAATTTAACATTTTTGATCATGCTTGTAGGTATGTTTGCCTTGATGTTCTTTATGCAACGTTCTCAAAAGAAACAAGCACAAAAGCGTATGGAAAGCTTGAACAAGCTTCAAAAAGGATATGAAGTCATTACAATTGGTGGGCTTTACGGAACAGTGGATGAAGTAGATACTGAGAAAGGTACAATCGTACTGGATGTAGATGGGGTTTATTTGACCTTTGAATTGGCTGCAATTAAGACCGTTTTGCCACTCAAAGAAGCTGTGACACCAGAAGGAACAGTTGTTGACGAAGGCGGAGCAATCGAAGAATAAAACGGGACCTGTCACTCCCGTTTTTCTATGAGACGAGAGGAAAAGGGATGAAAAAAATAGTATTTGTTTGCCTAGGAAATATCTGTCGTAGCCCCATGGCAGAGTTTGTGATGAAGTCCATGACGAGCGATTACCACGTTGAGAGTCGTGCAACGTCATCATGGGAACATGGCAATCCGATTCATAAGGGCACTCAAGGGATTTTTCAACAGTATGAGATTCCTTATGACAAGAGCAAGACATCTCTTCAGATTACTAAGGAAGATTTTGAAGCCTTTGATTACATTATCGGTATGGATGCTTCAAACGTTTCAGATCTGCGTCACATGTGTCCTCAGGAACTACAGTACAAGATTTACTCTTTTGCATCTGAAAGTGTCCCAGATCCTTGGTATACAGGAGATTTTGAGGAAACCTATACTCGTATCACAAGTGGATGTCAAAGCTGGCTAGATCGATTAGAAAAAGAGAGTGATAATGGAAAAGCTTAAACAATTTTATGAGAAGTGTAGAGTTTACCTAACTCGTCCTAGGTTAGAGCTCATTGCAGTAGTTGTAATAGCACTCTGTGCTCTTTCGGTATTTCTGCTAAATACGCCTAAAAAGGGTGTCCTGAAACTTGATGGTGGAGCTCTTGTTTATGATGGCACCTTGGTACGTGGGAAAATGAATGGTCAAGGAACCCTGACCTTTGAAAATGGAGACCAATATACAGGTGATTTCAATAATGGAGCCTTTAATGGAAAAGGGACTTTCCAATCAAAAGATGGCTGGAAATACGAAGGTGATTTTGTAAATGGCCAGGCTGAAGGCCAAGGGAAGTTGACGACAGAGCAAGAAGTTGTTTATGAAGGGACCTTTAAACAAGGCGTTTTTCAGCAAAAACAGTAGTCTCCAAGTTAGGAGGCTATTATCAAAACCAAAAAAGAAAGCGCTTTCTTGTCTTGAATTCGATAACTAACTATCAACTAGAAAAACTTTGTGAAATAAAAAAATTTTTTCCATAATTTCACAATCGTCCAGACAAAACTCTATTATATAGCTATATTGAGAAAAAAATCACAATCTCAGAAAAATTCTTTGTGAAATACTTATGAAACTGTTTACAAAGCATAAAAAAAGAGTTATAATAAACTTGTGAAAAAATTAACAAAGGATAACATCCTTAAAGGCTATGGAGGATAATATGGCTGATAAAAAAACAGTAACACCAGAGGAAAAACAACTTGCTGCTGAAAAGCATGTCGATGGTCTCGTGAAAAAAGCCTTGGTTGCGCTTGATGAAATGCGCAAATTGAACCAAGAACAAGTTGACTATATCGTGGCAAAAGCTTCGGTTGCCGCACTTGACGCGCACGGTATTCTTGCACAACATGCAGTTGAAGAAACTGGTCGTGGGGTATTTGAAGATAAGGCAACAAAAAACCTATTTGCCTGCGAACACGTAGTGAACAATATGCGTGGAGTTAAAACGGTTGGAGTTATTGAAGATGATCCAATTACAGGTTTGACAAAGATTGCGGAACCTGTCGGGGTAATCTGTGGTGTCACTCCGACAACAAACCCAACTTCAACAGCGATTTTCAAATCACTCATTGCTTTGAAAACACGTAACCCAATCGTTTTTGCTTTCCATCCATCAGCTCAAGAATCATCAGCACACGCAGCACAAATCGTTCGCGATGCAGCCATCGCAGCCGGTGCACCTGAAAACTGTGTACAATGGATTACAAAGCCATCTATGGAAGCAACTGGAGCGCTAATGAACCACGAAGGTGTTGCAACTATTCTTGCAACTGGTGGGAACGCTATGGTTAAGGCTGCTTACTCATGTGGGAAGCCAGCTCTTGGGGTAGGTGCCGGAAACGTTCCCGCCTATGTAGAAAAATCTGCTGACCTTCGTCAAGCTGCTCATGACATCGTTATGTCTAAATCATTTGATAATGGGATGGTCTGTGCATCAGAACAAGCGGTTATCATTGATAAAGAAGTGTATGACGAATTTGTAGAAGAATTCAAATCATATCACACTTACTTTGTAAACAAGAAAGAAAAAGCACTTCTTGAAGAATTCTGTTTTGGCGTGAAAGCTAACAGCAAAAACTGTGCAGGTGCTAAACTAAATGCAAACATCGTTGGTAAACCAGCAGCATGGATTGCTGAACAAGCAGGATTCAGCGTTCCAGAAGGAACAAACATCTTGGCTGCAGAATGTGCAGAAGTAGGACCAAAAGAACCATTGACTCGTGAAAAATTGTCACCAGTTATCGCTGTCCTAAAAGCTGAAGATACAGAAGATGGTCTTAAAAAAGCTCGTCAAATGGTTGAGTTTAACGGACTTGGTCACTCAGCAGCCATCCATACAAAAGACGAAGCTCTTGCTAAACGCTTTGGTACAGAAATCAAAGCAATGCGTATTATCTGGAACTCTCCATCTACTTTCGGCGGTATCGGTGACGTATACAATGCCTTCATTCCATCATTGACACTTGGATGTGGTTCATATGGACACAACTCAGTCGGTGATAATGTGAGTGCGATCAACCTTCTAAACATCAAGAAAGTAGGGAAACGTAGAAATAATATGCAGTGGTTTAAAGTTCCTTCAAAAATTTACTTCGAACGCAATTCTATCCAATACCTTCAAACATGTGAAGATATTGAGCGCGTTCTGATTGTTACAGACAAATCTATCGAAAAACTTGGCTTTGTTCAACGTGTTATTGATCAATTGAACGCACGTAGCAACCGTGTAACTATCCAAGTCTTCTCAGATGTTGAACCAGATCCAGACATCACAACTGTAGAACGTGGTGCTGAAGTGATGAAAGCATTTGAACCAGACACAATCATTGCTCTTGGTGGTGGTTCTCCAATGGACGCGGCCAAAGTAATGTGGCTCTTCTACGAACAACCAGAAATCGACTTCCGTGACTTGGTTCAAAAATTCATGGATATCCGTAAACGTGCCTTCCGCTTCCCATCACTTGGTAAGAAAGCGAAATACATCGGTATTCCAACAACTTCAGGTACAGGTTCAGAAGTAACACCATTTGCCGTTATCTCTGATAAGAAAAACAACCGCAAATACCCATTGGCTGACTACTCATTGACACCAACTATTGCCATTGTTGACCCTGCTTTGGTTGAATCAGTTCCAGACTTCATCGCTGCTGATACAGGTATGGACGTCTTGACTCACGCGACTGAAGCCTACACTTCAAACTTTGCTAACGACTACACAGACGGTATTGCGCTTCAAACAATCAAACTTGTCTTTGAATGGTTGGAAAAATCTGTTAAGACAGCTGACCCAGAAGCACGTGAAAAAATGCATAATGCGTCTACAATGGCTGGTATGGCTTTCGCCAATGCCTTCCTTGGTATGAGCCACTCAATGGCCCACAAGATTGGTGGTGTTCACCATACTGTTCACGGACGTACAAACGCTATCTTGCTTCCATACGTTATCCGTTACAACGGAACTCGTCCATCTAAGACTACTACATGGCCTAAATACAACTACTGGAAAGCTGATGAGAAATTCCAAGACATCGCGAAAATGCTTGGCTTGCCTCACTCAACTCCAGAAGAAGCAGTTGAAGCATACGCTAAAGCAGTTTACGAACTTGGTGTTGCAGTAGGTATCAAGATGAACTTCAAGGATCAAGGAATTGATGAAAAAGCTTGGAAAGACAGCTTGCATGAAATTGCCTTGCTTGCTTATGAAGACCAATGTTCACCTGCTAACCCTCGCTTGCCAATGGTAGCTGACATGGAAGAAATCATGGCAGATGCTTACTATGGTTATGCAGAACGTCCAGGACGTCGTAAATAATCGTTTATCAGCCTAGAGGCAGGAGTGATCCTGTCTCTTTTTTGTACATTTTCTTGAAAAAATGTTATAATAAGTGTATATGTTTGTTTGACTATCAAAGTTTTTGTATCGAGCCGAGGGAGAAATGTAAGAGATGAATGATTTAGGGGAAAAGGTAAGACTCCTTAGAGAGGAGAAAGGTCTTAGTCGTCCAGTTTTTTGTGGAGATGAGTCAGAGTTATCCGTTCGTCAGTTGGTACGCATTGAAAAAGGAGAATTTCGTCCTACGATAAAAACACTAGAATACATTGCAGATAGGCTAGGCATTCCATCCTATGTCTTGATGCCAGACTACAAGGAGTTACCCAAGCGTTACCAAGAATTAAAATACTTTCTTCTTCATCATCCTGACTATGGAGACAAAGAGTTGCAAGAGCAGAAGGAAGCATATTTTGATGAGATTTTTGAATATTTTTATGATGATTTGCCACGAGATGAAAAAGTGATAGTGGATTGTCTTCAAGCCATAGATGAGGTGAGAGCGACTACTAACTCCTTATATGGGAGCAGTGTGATGGAAGATGGTCTGAAAGGCATACTATCCAGAGATGTATATAAGGCTGAGGATTTGTTGAGATTGAGACTGTATTTTGTATGTCAGTTAATGGATGGTTTAAATATAGGTGAGATAAAAGAATCTGAACATGAAACCATTCTTTATTTTCATGATAAACTAAGTTCTCAGGTAGATAAGATAGAGTTCGATTGTTTGGACTTGCTTAGAGATTCCTTGTTAGCATCTTTAACTTGTATAGAGATTATGGGGCTGTTTCATTATTTTAAGAGAGCAGTCGAGACCTTAAATAAAATAGGGCAAAAGACACGAGATTTTCAAAAACAACCGATTGTCTTGATGGTGGAGTGGAAATATTATATTCAGACTGATTATGATAAAGCAAAACAAAAGTATGAAGAAGCAAAAATGATGGCGAGGATATTTGGTAATGAAAAGTTAATCGTTAGTTTAGACAATGAATGGATTGAGGACCTAGAAAGATATCGTTAAATGGGTTAATAGGAGTGACATTTCTGTCATTGGGGGAATGTCGCTTTTTTGTTACAATGAATTCGAAAAAAAGAGAAAGGAATATACTATGATTAAAATACTGATTTTTCTATTTATCACTGGTGGGTGGTGGAGTTGAGTTTAGAGGAATGATATGCTAGAATTTGAAAGAATAAACAATGTTTTATTGACTGGCATGTCAGAAGTAGGAGATGTACTGCTCATTCGACAAACACTATCAAATCTTATTCAAGTAGAAATAAGAGTTAATGGCTATTTAATGGATTTGATTACAATAAAACCCAAAAAATTAAAAATTTATCCTTTAGTAGGCATTAAAAAAAATGCACTTATTCTCGTTCAAGAAGTAAGTGTAGGACTTGATATGACGTTAGAGAATAACAGGACATTTAGGAATTTTAATTTTTTTAGAAGATTAAAATAGGAATTACAGAAAAGGAGAAAGAATATATGTGGCGTTGGGTATGGAGAATTGTAAGATGGATTTTGATTAATTTACTATGGGAAGCTATCTGGGGCTGGGTTAAACAGTGGTTTAGTAAATAGGAGGAATTGTTATGTGGCGTTGGGTATGGAAAATTGTAAAATGGATTTTAATTAATTTAATGTGGACAGCTATTTGGGCTTGGGTTGCACAGTGGTTTAGTAAATAGGAGGAATTATTATGTGGCGTTTCGTATGGAGAATTATCAAATGGATTATTATTGACTGGATTTTAACAGCAATTTGGGGCTGGGTAAAACAATGGTTTAGTTAATAACAGATGATAAATAATTTCTATTAGAAATTACTAGAATGATTATAATTGAATAAAAAAATAATTGATAGTTATGTCTCGGTTTGAAAATGGGCATTCTCAAAAAGATTATAGACATAACTATCAACTATTTTAATTATAATATAAAAGGAGAAAAAATGAAAGTAGAAAATATTTCGTATCAGGTAAATAGTCGCATACTGTTTGATCATATTTCTTTTGATACTTCGAATTCAGGTCTCACACTGATTACTGGGGAAAATGGTGCAGGAAAGTCAACACTGTTAAAAGTATTACTAGGAATTGTTCAACCATATTCTGGCTCATTGATTTCTGACGAAAAGGTTAGCTATGTTCCAGATTCTTCGGACAACTATTTCATTGGTTTATCTCCTAATTTATTATTCGAATTTTTACAGAAACAATTTTTTATTGAAACAAATTTGTTTGAAGAACGGTTAAGAGAATTACGAGAACAATTTTATTTGAATGAGAAATTGATGACGCAAACAATTCAATCATTGTCATTAGGAGAAAAGAAAAAAGTAATGCTTATAGCAGCATTTTTATTGGATTCTGATTTGTATGTTATGGACGAGCCTTTATCGGGATTAGATCAAGTTTCGGTTGAAAATCTGATTCATTTGATTGAGCAAAAGATAAATCTAGGTAAACACTTCATTATTATAAGCCACGAGAGACAGGAAATTTTACCGACAGTTGATCAGATTATTTCTTTGTAGAGGGAAATTGTATGGAAAAGTTTTATTATTCTATTACTCTGTTGTTCCTATCACGACAAGGATACTGGAACGATTCGAATAATGTCAAGGAATTATCGCTAATTCAATTGACTTACAAATATTTCTTATCTTCTATTGCTTTAGTTTTTATTTTTTTGATTGCTAAATCAGAAATTTATAATATATTAAAAGAAAATCAAATTTGGGGAATCCTATCATACTTTGAATTAGCAACAATATTGGTTCCTGCAATTCTGTTATTAGGAATACTTTATGAAAATATTTATGTTTTAAAAACTAAAACAGAAAGTACAATGAGGATATTTTTCAATATAACAGGGAGAGAATTTTGGAATATAGTATTTTTTAAGAATTTAATTCTAGTTTTGCCCATCTTAGTAGTTATTTTTTTCTATAATATTTTTTTAGGACTATTTTCATGTTTACTTATTTTTTTACTTAATAGCATATTTTATATACCAAAGATTAGATATGTGAGGTCAAGATCTAAACAATTATTCAACGTGTCATATTTACTGTCTGTCGTTGATAGCTTAACAGTGTTTAAAGCTATTACCGTACCTATCTTTTCAACATTTATTTTTATGTTTATGTGGTTGGTTTTACCAGATTTTTTAGGAATTGATACCTCAAACAAAGTGATGATATTGAATACAGCTTTATTCTCAGGGACAATATTTTTTAGCAATAAAGGAATAAATTTCTATTTTCTTACCTTAAATAAAGATTTTCCTTATCTGAAGGCTGTAGGAATCGATCTAAATAAATTTATAAAAAAAAGAATTTGGTCTTTAAATGTTATTAGTATTTTATTTCCTGCTACTTCTTTATATTTCTTTCTAAATTATTTGGGGTATAGTTTGATAGATATTTTATTATTTCTTTTCGGAATTTCTTTAGCATATTTTTTATGTCAAAGCATACAAATGTTAGAGGTATTGCTATTTAGAGAATATCGTTTTCGAGATGCGAAAGAGCTAGAAGCTTTTTCGATTCCTGTGAATATGAGGATTAAGTTATATATTATGCGCCTCATACCAATCATAGTTTGCTTATTATTCAATCAGATTAAATTATTTGGTTTATGGAGTTTAATCCTGTTAAATATAATTTATATTGGTATTGTTTATTTTAGTTTGTATCGGTACACGATATCACAAGTGATTAAAGGAGATCGTAATGTCCATTTTATCCATTAAAAATATTTCAAAATTTTACGTCTTGGATGGGAATAATAAAGAGCAGGCTCTAAGGAATATTAACCTGCAGATTGCTGAAGGGAAAATCACTGCGATTTATGGTCCGTCAGGATGTGGCAAAACCAGTCTATTGAATATTATCAGCGGTTTAGATAGGGAGTACGAGGGAATTTTAGACTTTAAAGGAGAGTCTCTTAAGGAATTGTCAGAGGTTGAATTGACGCAATTTCGCAAAGACAACATTGGGTTTGTCTTTCAAAACTTCAATCTCATCCCCCATCAATCTGTTCTGGATAATGTCAAGTTGCCTCTCTATGTCAAAGATTTATCGGATAAAGAAATGACAAGAATAGCCCAAGAACAACTTCATAATTTAGGGATGGAGCCTTTTATGGCTAAGAATGTTAAACAGCTCTCTGGTGGACAAAAACAACGTGTAGCCATTGCGCGTGCTCTGGTAAACCAACCAGATATGATTGTAGCTGATGAACCAACTGGATCGCTCGATTCTCAATCTCAGGAGATGGTTTTAGAAGTGTTCAAAAATTTGGCCCAAGCTGGAAAAACAGTACTGATTGTTACTCATAACCCAGAGGTTGCTGAATATGCAGATGTGATTATCAAAATGAAGGATGGTGAAGTCGTTGAAGAAGTCAAAAAATAAAGGATTGTCCTTTAAAAACAAATTCAAACTTTCTTTAAGTAACTTTTTGGAAAGAAAGTGGCGTAACTTGCTGATTGCAGTAGCGACCTCGATTGGTTTTGTAGGTGTATTGGTTTCGTTTGGGCTAGGAAATGCCTTGATTTCGATGATTGATGAAAATACCAACGGGGGGAAGCTCCCTTCCCAAGTTCAGATTGCGCTGAATTCTAGTGTTGCTGGCAGAGGTTTTTTGAACCAAGATGATAAGAACTATATCGTGGATACGATTGGGAAAGAAAATATTAAATATCTAGAAAGTCCTTTTGGCATGACCATGTCAAAGATTAGCATAGACGGACACGAAGTAGAATTTAGCCAATCTATGCCTTCTTATGCTCAAGTCGTGAGTTTGTATGAAGATACAAGTATTTCTGTTAGTAGCAATGAAAAAGAAAAAGTGTTAGCAGGCACTCTTTATACGGATGTTAACGAGCAGGGATTGACGATTCCGATGAGTTTGCTCAAAAATTGGAATGAACAAACAGGGGAAAATCTGACAGCTAGTGATGTTATTGGCAAGCCAGTTTCAGCAACCATTGTAGAAAATGCTGCTGAAGGTAGCAAGTTAGCAGGTTTTCAAACTCATATTGTGCGTGTCATCAATGACGAAGATGATGCAGAGGATAGCAATAGTTTCATGGCTTCCAACCAGATGGAAACTATTTTAAAAGAAGCTGAATTTACAAAGGCTGTATCCTATTTTATTCTGGAACTTAAAGATCCTTCTCGTACGAAAACAGTAACAGAAGAATTACAGAAAAATAAGAAGTATACAGTTCTCTCTCAACAGGCTGTTCTTGATATTGTGATTACCTTTATTCGTGTCATCCAGGGATTACTGATTGTGCTTTCTTCACAAGCGATTGTGGTGGCAGCAGTTATGATAGGCATCATCATTTATATCAATATTATGCAACGTTCTAAGGAAATCGGTGTCATGAAGGCCGTTGGCTATCAAAATAGAGATGTGAAAGGAATCTTTATCTACGAAGCTCTTTGGATTGTAGGAATTGCCTTGTTTATAGCTTTCATCATTGCTCAAGGGATAGGCAGTTTAGCGAATGTTATTGTTCACCATTTCTATCCATCAATCTCTAAAGTTTTTGAATTAAATCTTCTCTCTATTTTAGGGACCTTCATTTTTGCTTTGTTTCTTGGCTATATTTCTGCCTTCTTCCCAGCACGTAAGATTAGCAAAATGGATCCAGTGGAATCCTTACGCTACGAGTAGAGAAAGAAATTACAGAGGCATCCTATTAAAAAGAAACTGACATAGAAAATCAAGGTCAGCACTTGCAATTAAGCTCAAATAGTTATATAATAGGTTCGTTGAAAGGTGATTTGTAGTGATTCAAGTTACTCTTTTCACAATAAAAATTTCATGATTTTCATAAGGAGGAAATCACTAATGGTAGTTAAAGTTGGTATTAACGGTTTCGGCCGTATCGGTCGTCTTGCTTTCCGCCGTATCCAAAACGTAGAAGGTGTTGAAGTTACTCGCATCAATGACCTTACAGATCCAGTTATGCTTGCTCACTTGTTGAAATACGACACAACTCAAGGTCGTTTCGACGGTACTGTAGAAGTTAAAGAAGGTGGATTCGAAGTTAACGGTAAATTCGTTAAAGTTTCTGCTGAACGTGATCCAGAACAAATCGACTGGGCTACTGACGGTGTAGAAATCGTTCTTGAAGCAACTGGTTTCTTTGCTAAGAAAGATGCAGCTGAAAAACACCTTAAAGGTGGAGCTAAGAAAGTTGTTATCACTGCTCCTGGTGGAAACGACGTTAAAACAGTTGTATTTAACACTAACCACGACGTTCTTGACGGTACTGAAACAGTTATCTCAGGTGCTTCATGTACTACAAACTGCTTGGCTCCAATGGCTAAAGCTCTTCAAGACAACTTCGGTGTTGTAGAAGGATTGATGACTACTATCCACGCTTACACTGGTGACCAAATGATCCTTGACGGACCACACCGTGGTGGTGACCTTCGCCGTGCTCGCGCTGGTGCTGCAAACATCGTTCCTAACTCAACTGGTGCTGCTAAAGCTATCGGTCTTGTAATCCCAGAATTGAACGGTAAACTTGACGGATCTGCACAACGTGTTCCAACTCCAACTGGATCAGTTACTGAATTGGTAGCAGTTCTTGAAAAGAACGTTACTGTTGATGAAGTGAACGCAGCTATGAAAGCAGCTTCAAACGAATCATACGGTTACACAGAAGATCCAATCGTATCTTCAGATATCGTAGGTATGTCTTACGGTTCATTGTTTGACGCAACTCAAACTAAAGTTCTTGACGTTGACGGTAAACAATTGGTTAAAGTTGTATCATGGTACGACAACGAAATGTCATACACTGCACAACTTGTACGTACTCTTGAATACTTTGCAAAAATCGCTAAATAATTCTTGAGTCGAAAAAAGCAAGGCCTTCCGGTCTTGCTTTTTTGTATAGAAAAATGGATGATAGTGTCATCCATTTTGTTTTAATTTTGTTTCGAAAGTATCTGAGAGGGCAGTAAAACTCAATTGTTCTAAGGTGAGTGGATGAGTAAAGGAAAGTCGGAAGGCATGGAGCATGAGTCGGCTCGTTTTTGATCTAGAGTTATAGAGAGGATCGCCCAGGATAGGGTGTTTATGGTGAGAGAGGTGAACACGGATTTGATGCGTTCGACCGGTCTTTAGTTTGCAACGGACAAGGGTAGTCTGATTTGGAAATTGCTTTAGTCGGCTTACCTGAGTTTCGGCATGTTGCCCATTTTTGGGATCTACCACTCGTTTTCTACGATCGTGTCGATCACGACCAATTTTATCTCGGAAGATAAGTTCTTTGTTCCCTACTTGTCCCTCTACGAGTGCCCAGTACTCACGAGCGATTTCCTTTTTTTCCAACAAACGATTGAGAATGGGTAAGATAAAAGGATTTTTAGCAAAAAGCACTAAACCGCTTGTTTCCATGTCCAGGCGATGAACGACATAGCAGGTTTGACCAACGTAGGCAGAGACATGGTTGAGAAGGGCAATTTCATTAGGTTGATTTCCGTGAGTTTTCATGCCTTCGGGCTTGTTGACGATAATGAGATGTTGGTCTTGATAAATCTCTTGAACGAGGTCTGGATTGCCCCAAAGGATTTCTTTTTGGGGATAATCTTCCCCGTCAAAAGTCAATTGGCAAATGTCACCTGGTTTGACCATCTCGTTCCAGTGAACTTCTTTGTGGTTGATTAAGATGTTCTTCTTGATTCTCAAAAAATGGCGGATTTTTCTAGGGATGAGGAGTTGTTCCTCTAGAAATTGTTTGACCGTCATTTGAGGCAAGGATTCGGGTAATGTAAATGTGAATTGCATACAGATATTGTAACAAAAAAAGCCCTATTTGGATAGGGAATAGCTAAATTCTTGAGTTCCTATGGTGAAGATGATAAAATAAACGCATGAAATTAGATAAATTATTTGAGAAGTTTCTTTCTCTCTTTAAAAAAGAAACGAGTGAATCAGCAGAGTCTGATTCTACTAGTATGCGTCGTTCTCGGAGCGATAGAAAAAAACTAGGCCATGTAGGTCCGATTCGGAAATTTTGGCGTCGTTACCATCTGACAAAAATCGTCATCATTTTAGGGTTAAGTGCAGGTTTGCTAGTAGGAACCTACCTATTTGCCATAGCCAAATCTACCAATGTTAATGATTTGCAAAATGCCTTGAAAACACGAACTCTGATTTTTGACCGCGAAGAAAAAGAGGCAGGCGCCCTATCAGGTCAAAAGGGAACCTATGTTGAACTGACAGATATCAGTAAAGACTTGCAGAATGCTGTCGTCGCGACAGAGGACCGTTCCTTTTATAAAAATGATGGGATTAACTACGGTCGTTTCTTTCTAGCCATCCTTACAGCGGGTCGTTCTGGAGGGGGGTCTACCATCACTCAACAGTTGGCGAAAAATGCCTATCTTTCTCAGGACCAAACCGTTGAACGGAAGGCCAAGGAGTTTTTCCTTGCCTTAGAGTTGACAAAGAAATACAGCAAGGAGCAAATCCTTACTATGTACCTCAATAACGCCTACTTTGGAAATGGGGTATGGGGTGTTGAAGATGCAAGTAAGAAATATTTCGGTGTATCAGCTTCACAGCTAACGCTTGATCAGGCGGCCACTCTAGCAGGGATGCTCAAGGGACCAGAATTGTATAATCCATTAAATTCTGTTGAAACTTCGACCAACCGTAGGGATACTGTATTACAAAATATGGTTGCAGCGGGCTATATTGATAAAAATCAAGAGACCGAAGCGGCTGGAGTAGATATGGCTTCTCAACTGCAAGATAAGTATGAAGGCAAAGTTTCGGATTATCGTTACCCGTCCTATTTTGATGCAGTTGTCAACGAAGCGGTTTCCAAGTACAATCTCACAGAAGAAGAGATTGTCAACAACGGCTATCGAATCTACACAGAGCTTGACCAAAACTACCAAGCAAACATGCAGGTTATTTATGAAAACACTTCGCTATTTCCAACAGCAGAAGACGGAACGCATGCAGAATCGGGTAGTGTCGCTCTAGAACCCAAGACTGGTGGAGTGCGTGGAGTTGTTGGTCGTGTAGCTGGTGATGACAAACCAGGCTTCCGCAATTTTAACTATGCCACTCAGTCTAAGCGTAGCCCAGGCTCAACCATTAAACCTTTAGTTGTTTATACACCCGCAGTAGAAGCAGGATGGGCCTTGAACAAGCAACTGGACAATCATACGATGCAGTACAACAGTTATCAAGTAGACAACTATGCGGGTATTAAGACATCTCCAGAAGTACCTATGTATCAGGCCTTGGCGGAATCACTCAACCTGCCAGCTGTTGCGACTGTAAATGAATTAGGTATTGACAAAGCTTTTGACGCTGGGGAGAGATTTGGCCTGAATATGGAAAAAGTTGACCGAGTTCTTGGAGTTGCCCTTGGTGGAGGTGTGGAGACGAACCCTCTCCAGATGGCGCAAGCCTATGCAGCCTTTGTCAATGGAGGTCTAATGCCTGAAGCACATTTCATCACTCGTATTGAAAATGCCAGCGGTCAGGTCATCAAGAGTCATAAAAACTCCCAAAAACGAGTGATTGATAAATCGGTAGCTGATAAAATGACCAGCATGATGCTAGGAACATTTACCAATGGTACAGGAATTAGTTCGTCACCAGCGGATTACGTTATGGCTGGTAAAACAGGTACGACTGAAGCTGTTTTCAACCCAGAATATACCAGTGACCAGTGGGTGATCGGCTATACTCCGGATGTGGTCATCAGCCACTGGCTCGGCTTCCCAACAACAGATGAGAATCATTATCTAGCAGGTTCGACCTCAAATGGAGCAGCCCATGTCTTTAGAAGTATGGCTAATGCCATTTTGCCATACACTCCAGGTAGTACTTTTACAGTTGAGAATGCTTATAAACAAAATGGGATTGAACCAGAAAATACGAAAAAGCAGGTTGTTGAAAATGAGACAAACCAGTCTGAGGACCCGATAGGAGATATTCGTAGTCGTGCACAAAATCTTGTAGATGAAGCAGGCCGTGCGATTTCAGAAGCTAAGATAAAAGAAAAAGCCCAGACAATATGGGACTCAATCCTTAATCTATTTCGCTAAGAGGCTTGTCAAAGCCTAGGTTTCTTGTTATAATAGATAAGATGGAGGCGTTATGGCACTAAAAAAAGCAAGCCTAGCATGTGCAGTTTGCGGTTCAAGAAATTACTCAATCAAAATTAGTGGGAACCCCAAGCCAACACGACTAGAAGTAAATAAATTTTGTAAACATTGTGGAAAATATACGACACATAGAGAAACGAGATAGGAGAGAACGATGGGTTTTATTAAGGATATTTTTAAACTTCTTAAAGAAACAACTTGGCCAACTCGCAAAGAAAGCTGGAGAGATTTTCGCTCTATTATGGAATATACAGCCTTCTTTGTGGTCATCATTTACATTTTTGACCAGTTGATTGTTTCAGGTTTGATTCGATTTATTAACATTTTTTAGAAGAAAAGCGGAGAACTTCTGCTAGCTTTCTTCTATTATGAAAGGAAATATCATGGATAGTTTTGACAAGGGATGGTTTGTTCTACAAACTTATTCTGGCTATGAAAATAAGGTAAAAGAAAATCTATTGCAACGTGCACAAACTTATAATATGTTGGATAATATTCTACGAGTTGAGATTCCAACACAAACTGTGCAAGTTGAGAAAAATGGAAAGAAAAAAGAAATTGAAGAGAATCGCTTTCCAGGTTATGTCCTTGTAGAAATGGTCATGACCGATGAAGCATGGTTCGTCGTTCGAAACACACCGAACGTAACAGGATTCGTCGGCTCACACGGTAACAGATCAAAACCAACTCCACTATTGGAACAAGAAATCCGTGATATTCTGGTTTCAATGGGACAAACTGTTCAAGAGTTTGATATTGACGTTGAAGTTGGCCAGACAGTCCGCATCATTGATGGCGCTTTTGCAGACTACACAGGGAAAATTACTGAAATTGATAACAACAAAGTGAAGATGATTATCTCTATGTTTGGTAATGATACGATTGCAGAAGTGAATCTCAACCAAATTGCAGAATTATAACCCCAGAGAGGCTTTGTCTCTCTTTTTATGTGCCGTTGAGGGGGAAAGAAGTATAGAATAGAGGAAGTAGACCCAGGGCCTCGCGCATTTT
>NZ_NCUK01000011.1:0-112375 GCF_002096445.1 Streptococcus oralis subsp. oralis | reverse complement strand
AATCCAAATGGATAGCCATGACCGATGTAGTCCATATAATGACCATTATCCAAATCAACTCGACGACCTGAAATGACTACAAAAAAGTCCATCTGTTCGCTTTCAAATGACTCAACCAAATCCTTAGGAAGAAGCTCACGATCAAGTTCCACAACAGTACCCAAAGGATAGATACGACTTAAGCAGAGATCCACATAGGAAGCATACTGGATAAAAACTGAACGAGGTAAAGTGACTTCTTCTTGGAGACGCCGAATTCGCACGAGTTCTTTTTCATAGAAAAACTCCAACGGTGCCCCTATCATTGGATGATAATGATAACTAGATTCGTCATTCATAAAAGCTATATAACAGGCTCGAAAAACATCTGGATGTCCTGATAGGGTCATCGCTACCGCTGTCAATACTTCTTGGTCCTTTTCAGACAGGTTACATCTCGACAAAGCTCGGGCAAATAAAATCATTTGTTCTTCCTTCATGGTCGCAACCCTCCTGATGCGATAGCTCCTGCTGCGATAGCCCCTGCTTCATGCGTGTCATCATCTATCTTATTCTGTCCGGCTTGTTCCATTTTTAGAGCATCTGAGCTGGTAAAATTTTTCAAAGTAACAATAGACTTGTTAAAGTGCTCCAAAACGTCATTAAAAGTGGTAAAAGGGGTAAGATCTGTGCGACTAAATCGCATATCACTTAGTTTACCGATTCCTGTAGTTGAAGTAGAAACATCTCTTGTAATAGTGTTCCAACTGGATTGATTTACACCTGTATCTACCATTTCTCTCCCTAATCCTCCATATATTCATAGACACGAGCCTGATGATAATATGATGCTATTGCAGACTGTAGTTCACTTGATTGAGTTTCCAGACTACGTATCTTATCCTCAATAGCAGTTTTATTATTGTTATGGCTATCTCGAAAATTAGTAATATTCGTTCCTAAATTATAAAAATGACCTTCAAAATCTTGCTGACGACTCCCCTTAAAACTAGAGGAATCTAAAGGAAGAATCTGACCTAAAGATCTTGCACGATTATCAATAGACTGTATCTCACTTGCTAAACTACTGCTAGCTTTTCTTAATCTAGATATCTTCCCGTCAACTACACTTTTTGCTCTTTGAGCTTCAGCAGCTTGTCGACGAAATCTAGCTGCAATTTGTTTATAATACGACCCCATTTCCCTTCTCCTTTTTATAAACTGTACTTCATTTTAGCATATTTTGCGTAGAATCAACAACCCATATACATATCCTTTTGATTAACAAGCCCTAGTGGAAGACTGACAGCTCCAAAATCAAAATAACCTTGCTTGCCGTCCTTTTCAGTAACTGGACAATGATTAACAATCATGACAGGCTCCACACCTTCTCTCACTCGAACAACACTCCCAATCGGTAAAGCGGTACGTTCTGACATCAGTTTTCTCCTTCTAAGTATTTCTTCGCTTCCTGAACATAGAAAAGCTCTGGATTTTCATGGACGATGCTTTCAAACAAACTACGAGCACGAGCTGCGTCTCCTTTTAATTGGGCATTGAGGGCTCCATAATAAGAAAACATGATTCGAGCTAATTTATTTTCTGGTTCAGCAGTGTCGAAATAGTCGTTTGATATTTTATTTAAAACAAGATCCTCTATAGCTTGTATTATGTTTATTGCATTCGTCTGCCTAGTAACCTGAGAATTTGTTCGAACTTTTAATGTAGCTAACATATCGATTTGGTTCGAAATTTCTTCTGTTTTATCAGCATGGATTAGAGAAAGAATCTTAAAGTAAGCTGTGGACAATTGGATCTCAAATTTCTTATTAAAATTTTTATCCTCAAAATTTATTCGTTCCAAATTATCAAGTGTTTCTTCAAACTTTCCTTGGTAGTATGACGCTTGGGCAATAGCTAGTAAACAATTTGCATTATTAAACAGTTGTTGAGACTTGACTGAGTGTTCAGCCACATAACGATAATAACTTATGTGCTTGTCGAAATTAATATCCGTCAAAAGGATATTATCTACAGCTAATTTAACTAGTTTATTGTTTAATGAAAGGAGTGTCTCAAACCCAAAACATACTACCGTATAAGTAATGAATTTCATAAAATTCATTTCCCCACCTTTAAATAATTCAACAACCATCCCTATAAATGCTAGACAAACTATAGGAAATAAGCAAATGTATACTATTTTTGTCAAATTATATAATTTTGGAATTTCAAATCCAGATATTTTCAACGAATAGTTATTTAATATTTCTTTCATCATTATCCTCCATTGTAGAACTTAAATATAAGAGGGCGCTCGCTATTACTGGAGCCGCTATCGAGACTCCAAATCCAAATGTAGATGCACTAAGTGTAACACCATAAATTATAGCACCAATAACAAAAACTGTAGCAACTACTACTTTCCCCGCTTTTAATATCTGTTCTCCATGATCCACCGTCCTCACTCCCGTCTCGTTAGTCGTTTTAACTGTTGCGTAATCTTGTTTGACCTGATTATGTTCTTTCACATAGGAAACACGATAACCATTCTCTGACTTAGTTCCAACCTCATCGGTAAAGCAGTACGTTCTGACATCAGTTTTCTCCTTCTAAATATTTCTGAGCTTCCTGTACATAGAAAAGCTCTGGATTTTCATGGGCGATGCTTTCAAACAAACTACGAGCACGTTCTTCATCTCCTTTTAATTGGGCATTGAGAGCTCCATAATAAGAGAACATGATTCGGGCTAGCTTATTTTCAGGTTCTGTGGTATCGAAGTAGTCGTTCACTTCTTTATTGAACACAATATCTTTTATGGCTTGGGCTTGAGCAACGAGTTTAGCCTTACCATCTTTCGAATCTGGCGCCTTGGACAATTGTTCCTCAAAGAAAGTGATAGCTGGTTCATCTTGAAGATGAATGGAAACCAACAATTGACCATAAGTTAATCTTAGGAATATGTCTGTACTAAATCTCTTCCAAACTTTTTTTAAATTAATTTTTTCAAAATTTTCTTTCGCAGCTTGAAAATCTCCTTTCAAATAAGTCACTTGTCCCTTAACAAAATGGAAATTTTCTTGGTACGTTGCTCTATAGGGCTTAATAGATTTTTCAGCTTCAACCTTAAACATAGCTTCATATACCTCTAAATCTATAGAATCGTGTAACATTAAATAGATTACCTTATTGGATACAACTCGTAGATATAAAACAAGAATAAGGAATCCCAACATCATTGATATAAATATTAACGACCATAATTTTTCATTACCTTTAGATTCTAGAATCACTGCCAGCACTCCCAAAGATATTCCTAAGACTGAACTAAGCTGACTAATAGTCTCAATTTGTAGAAGAATATTCTCTGTCGCCCTACTTACTATTTTTTCAATTAATTTCATATATTACTCTCTTATTCCTCTGCTCCTAAATATTTCTTCGCTTCCTGAACATAAAAGAGCTCTGGATTTTCATGGGCGATGCTTTCAAACAAACTGCGAGTACGAGTTTCATCTCCTTTTAATTGGGCATTGAGAGCTCCGTAATAAGAAAACATGATTTGAGCTAACTTATTTTCTGGTTCTGTGGTATCGAAGTAGTCGTTTGATATTTTATTACAATAGATATCAACAATAGCCTTTAAACTCAAAATTTCTTCCTGATATTTTAAAATTTGCGATTGAACATTACTTGTTAGCCCTTCAATTTCTATCATCAATTCTCTCAATTCTAAACAATCATTCAAATGAACCAAGTTTAGGATGCTATAATACTTGATATTAAATACATAGTACAGATTTTTGGATTTTTTTAGATTACTATTTTTTATTTTATTCAGCAATTCTAAACTATCTTGGAAGTGTCCTCTATAAAAGGATACTCTTGCATTTGCCAAATATTTTGGAAGAACTTGAACATTTCTATTTAAAGAATTTTCCTCAGCTCTAGCAACTATTTCTTGATACTTTGCTAAATTGATATCTTGAGATAAAATATCAATTAAAGCCTTATCAAGTAATAGTTTAGATAGAAGAATAAACAATATAACAAAGACAAGAAATATTGATAATACCTTGGTGTAAGTGGTCGATGAATGGTTAAAAATATAGACATAAACAATTACTGTTGAAAACACTAAAAAATACAGCAAATATTTAAATATAATTTTAAGAAAAATTAATTCTATTTTATCAGCTGACCATGTTCTAATAATTTCTATAGCTCTTTTCATATAACACTCCATAACTAGCTATTAAATAACGCCGTAATCCCTACAAATAATGCAACTACAGCAGTTGCTACCTCACCAACCCCAGTAGAAAAAGCAAGAATTGTCCCAACTGTTACAAGAGTAAGTCCAATCGTTTCAACTGGATGCTCTACAACCCAATTAAAAGCACTACCAACTACCTCACCAGTTGTATTAAAAGTTTGAGTGAGATGATCCACCGTTCTCACCCCTGTTTCAGTGGTTGTTTTAACTGTTCCGTAGTCTTGTTTGACCTGGTTATGTTCCTTCACATAAGTCACGCGGTAGCCATCTTCTGACTTGGTACCAACCTCAAGAGAGCGATTCTTATAGCCAAAGCCAATGGAAAGGTTGGGTGCGAGTCTCCCGTAGCTTGAACTAATTTTGTCTGCTACACTGAACTCACCCGTTATAGAATAGTCCTTTAGCCCTATTTTCGTCTTATAATTGGCCTTTTCGTCTAGGAAATCCGTACTCAAACCTCCAACGCTATACTCTCCTTCTTGACTTAACTTACCATCTTTATATTTAGTGTTAAAAGTGATGGCACTTTCCCCTTTGAAGTGACCTTTTATCTGGATTTTACTCTTGAGATAGTGCTGACCATCGTCATATACTGTGATCTCCTTCTCAAACGTAACTTCATTCCCTTTCAAGAAATCAATCAGCTCCTGAGGTTTCTTACCGCCATTCCCATGGGAGGCAAGAGAGATCGTACGACCCAAGGTCTGTAGTTCCTGCTCACTCATCTGGCTCAAGTCAAAGGCTGTTTCTGGATTATAATGTCGAATATAACGGATTAGTTCTTCATGCAGAGTTTTAGAATTCTCAACCAAGTCCTTAGGAAGAAGCTCACGATCAAGTTCGACAACAGTACCCAAAGGATAGATACGACTTAAACAGAGATCCACATAGGAAGCATACTGGATAAAAAGCGAACGAGGTAAGGTGACTTCTTCTTGGAGACGCCGAATCCGCACGAGTTCTTTATCATAGAAAAACTCCAACGGCGCCCCTATCATTGGATGATAATGATAACTAGGTTCGTCATTCATAAAAGCTATATAACAGGCCCGAAAAACATCTGGATGTCCTGATAGGGTCATCGCTACCGCTGTCAATACTTCCTGGTCCTTTTCAGATAGGTTACATCAGTGACCAGTCTACCTAATCTTCATTATAACATTTTCTCACCATATAGAAAATCCTAGAATAGAATCCTAGGATTTGTATGTCATTTTTTGAAATCTTCTATGGTGAAATGGTCATAGGTGATTTTTGAGACTTCCTCATCATAACGACTCAAAAAGTCTTGAAATTGACGATCAATGTAACCAAAGAACAGAACTTCATCTATATCCTCTTTGTTAAAGAAGATAATGTTTTGATTCATAAGCCCTAGTGGAAGACTGACAGCTCCAAAGTCAAAATAACCTTGCTTGCCGTCCTTTTCAGTAACTGGACAATGATTAACAATCATGACAGGCTCCACACCTTCTCTCACTCGAACAACACTTCCAATCGGTAAAGCAGTACGTTCTGACATCACTTTTCTCCTTCTAAATATTTCTGAGCTTCCTGAACATAGAAAAGTTCTGGATTTTCATGGGCGATGCTTTCAAACAAACTGCGAGCACGAGCTTCATCTCCTTTTAATTGGGCATTGAGAGCTCCGTAATAAGAAAACATGATTCGAGCTAACTTACTTTCTGGCCCAGTGGTGTCGAAGTAGTCGTTCGCTTCTTTATTAAACACAATATCTTTTATGGCTTGAGTTTGGGCGACTAGTTTAGCTTTGCCTCCTTTAAAATCTGGCGCCTTGGACAATTGTTCCTCAAAGAAAGCAATATCTTGCGCATCTTGAAGATGGATGGAAACTTTTAATAGCTCATAGGTTGATATTAAAAATGTATGGTTCCTGAATCTCTTCCAAATTTTCTTCAAATCATATTTGGACATATTTTCCTTGGCAGATTGAAAATCTCCTTTTAGATAAGCCACTTGACCTTGGATAAATTGGCAATACTCACGATATGTTGCCCTAAAAATCTTAATGGATTTCTCGGACTGAACCCTAAACATGTCTTCATAGAGTTTAAGATTAATAGCATCGTTTAACATTAGATAAATAACCTTGTTTAGGACAAAACGTAGATATAAAACCCACATGACTACAAGCGACATCAGTAAAGCAAGTATTATCCCCCACCTTTTTGTTTCAGGTTGGTGTTCTAAAAAAACTGCTAATACTCCGATAACTAATGATATGATATAACTTACCTGACTAATAGTCTCTATTTGAAGTAAGACATCCTCCGTTGCTGAACTGACTATTTTTTTTACTAATTTCATATATTACTTCCCTTTATCATTAAAAATAGATACTCCGATAAGGATACCAATCGCAACTTCTATTAGTTTTACACTTCCAAAAGCAGCACCTACAGCAGGGGCAAATGCTACAGCACCAACTACAGCAACAACTGCGACAATAGACTCAACGGGGTGTTCTGCGACATAGTCAAATGTCCTTTGGAGATGATCCACCGTTCTCACCCCTGTTTCAGTGGTCGTTTTAACTGTTGCGTAATCTTGTTTGACCTGGTTATGTTCTTTAACATAGGAAACACGATAACCATCCTCTGACTTGGTACCAACCTCAAGAGAGCGATTCTTATAGCCAAAGCCAATGGAAAGGTTGGGCGCAAGTTTGCTATAGCTTGAACTAATCTTGTCTGCTAGACTGAACTCACCCGTTATAGAATAGTCCTTCAGCCCTATCTTCGTCTTATAATTGGGCTTTTCTTCTAGGAAATCTGTACTCAAACCTCCAACGCTATACTCTCCTTCTTGACTTAACTTACCATCTTTATATTTAGTGTTAAAAGTGATGGCACTTTCCCCTTTGAAGTGACCTTTTATCTGGATTTTGCTCTTAAGGTAGTGTTGACCATCGTCATATACTGTGATCTCCTTCTCAAACGTAACTTCATTCCCTTTCAAGAAATCAATCAGCTCCTGAGGTTTCTTACCGCCATTCCCATGGGAAGCAAGAGAGATCGTACGACCCAAGGTCTGTAGTTCCTGCTCGCTCATCTGGCTCAAGTCAAAGGCCGTTTCTGGATTATAATGTCGAATATAACGGATTAGTTCTTCGTGCAGAGTTTTAGAATTCTCGATCTGTTGATCCCGTAACTTCGTATCCTGAAATATCGCAAGGGCTTCCACATTGTGATAAGGATCTGTCATACCAACAGCTTTGCGAGACCGACTCAAACCACTTGCGATTGTGGAGAGGGTAGTGGTCACACCGCTCCCCAACAGTTCACTATTAAATGATTCCATCCGACTTTCAGTTGTACGAAGAGATTGCAGGGCTTCTTCCTTATGGCTTTTGATATCTGCGGAAGAAGGATTGCTGATGCCAACCATACCTCCAATTGCAGAGTAGGCTATTGTCAGGTCTGGATATTTATGATACATCAGTGACCATTCTACTTATTCTTCATTATAACATTTTCTCGCCATATAGAAAATCCTAGAATGAAATTCTAGGATTTGTATGTCATTTTTTGAAGTCTTCTATGGTGAAATGGTCATAGGTGATTTTTGAGACTTCCTCATCATAACGACTCAAAAAGTCTTGAAATCTACGATCAATGTAACCAAAGAAGAGCACTTCATCAATATCCTCTTTGTTAAAGAAGATAATGTTTTGATTCATAAGCCCTAGTGGAAGACTGACAGCTCCAAAGTCAAAATAACCTTGCTTGCCGTCCTTTTCAGTAACTGGACAATGATTAATAATCATGACAGGCTCTACACCTTCTCTCACTCGAACAACACTCCCAATCGGTAAAGCAGTACGTTCTGACATCAATTTTCTCCTTCTAAATATTTCTGCGCTTCCTGAACATAAAAGAGTTCTGGATTTTCATGGGCTATGCTTTCAAACAAACTACGAGAACGAGCTTCGTCTCCTTTTAATTGAGCGTTGAGGGCTCCATAATAAGAAAACATGATTCGAGCTAGCTTATTTTTAGGTTCGGTAGTGTCGAAGTAGTCATTCACTTCTCCATTGAGTATTTTTGATACTGGTTCAATTAAATCCAACATTCTATTTTTGTCAATTCTTTTAATTTTTTCCCAATCACAAGGTATTGAAAGTTTAGAAATATCATCTATCTCTCTTAAATGAAGATAGGATAATGATTCTATAAATACGATATTTAGTTCATAGATACGCTTTACATTCCATTTAGAACGTTTAACTCTTATTCGTTCAGTATATTGGATTGCCTCACTAAAATTTCCTTGATAAAACGAACATCTAGCCAAACCCATATTTAATGCATTTAAATTCCCTATTTTATTATCAGGACGCCTTTCATAAGTTTCAGTTAAAAGAGAAACATATTTTGTAAAATTCACTTGCTCGTATAAAATAACTTCTGCAACGTGATTTACTAAAAAATGAGTTATTACAACGATAATAGTCAGTAATATTAGAAATATAAGCAATAATGTAGTCACGACGGTTGATTTTACAAATAATAAACTAATTGCTGTTGCTATAATTGTCCAACGTAGATAAAATAAAATATAAACTTCCAGTATACTGCAAATTCTAACTGATGACCAATTCAAGATATTCTTAGAAATATTATCTAACATAAAAAACTCCTATAAAAAATTATAAACTAATTTATGCAAATAAACTAGCTAAATAAGCTAGCAAAGCACCTCCAGCTGTGACAAGTTCACCACCAAAGAGGAATGCAATCGTTACTACAACTCCAATTACTACTTCCTTAGGATGTTCTACAACCCAATTAAAAGCATTACCAACTAACTCACCAGTTGTATTAAAAGTTTGAGTGAGATGATCCACCGTCCTCACTCCCGTCTCGTTAGTCGTTTTAACTGTTGCGTAGTCTTGTTTGACCTGATTATGTTCCTTCACATAAGTCACGCGGTAGCCATCCTCTGACTTGGTACCAACCTCAACCGAGCGATTCTTGTAGCCAAAGCCAATGGAAAGGTTGGGGGCAAGTTTGCTATAGCTTGAACTAATCTTGTCTGCTAGACTGAACTCACCCGTTATAGAATAGTCCTTTAGCCCTATCTTCGTCTTATAATTGGGCTTTTCTTCTAGGAAATCTGTACTCAGTCCCCCTACGCTATACTCTCCTTCTTGACTTAACTTACCATCTTTATATTTAGTGTTAAAAGTGATGGCACTTTCCCCTTTAAAGTGACCTTTTATCTGGATTTTGCTCTTGAGATAGTGCTGACCATCGTCATATACTGTGATCTCCTTCTCAAACGTAACTTCATTCCCTTTCAAGAAATCAATCAGCTCCTGAGGTTTCTTACCGCCATTCCCATGGGAGACAAGAGAGATCGTACGACCCAAGGTCTGTAGTTCCTGCTCACTCATCTGACTCAAGTCAAAGGCCGTTTCTGGATTATAATGTCGAATATAACGGATTAGTTCTTCGTGCAGAGTTTTAGAATTCTCGATCTGTTGATCCCGTAACTTCGTGTCCTTAAAAATTGCAAGGGCTTCTACATTGTGATAAGGGTCTGTCATAGCAACAGCTTTGCGAGACCGACTCAAACCACTTGCGATTGTGGAGAGGGTAGTGGTCACACCGTTCCCCAACAATTCACCATTAAATGATTCCATCCGACTTTCAGTTGTACGAAGAGATTGCAGGGCTTCTTCCTTATGGCTTTTGATATCTGCTGTAGAAGGATTGCTGATACCAACCATGCCTCCAATTGCAGAGTAAGCTATTGTCAGGTCTGGATGGGCAATCAAGTTCAAAATCTCTTGAGTCGGTTTTCCCACAGCTGTTTTTAAACCAGAAAATTCTGACGTATCAATGACAGCAGCAGGACTATGCTCATCAACCAACTCCTGAAAGCGTAACATCAGCCGATCCCACTCATTATATAAACCATTGGCTAAATCATGGTAACTAAATAATAAAGGCAGGTTATAATTACTCAGCTCTGCATTAATCGCATCTTTGGTGGCCGAACGAAAACTTTCGGTGCCAATCAACTCTCGAGTCCCTTGAATCGCTGCTAGAATCTTATCCTCAAATCCACTTTTTGAACGATAAAGTCCCTCGCGCGCTATCAATAATTCAGAATACTTATATTTCATTGGCTAGCCTCCATTTGATAATTGTGAAAAGTATAAGAATCCAGATCCTTTGCAAGTAGTTGGCGACGTAGGTTTAAGACATGTTGTTCCTGAATATCATTCTTCTCTGGCCCCCTAAAAAGGACGGATGCAATCATGTCATCGGATATAACTAAGGTTTCTTGATTTGGAATCAAACCTTTGGGCCAAAAATATCCTGTGTAATCTAGATAAAATTTGTTTTCAATTGATACCCGTTGTCCTGTAATTAATACATAGATAGGCATTTCTTCAATAAAATCCTCAAGAGCATCTTTGGGTAACTTTTCTCTATTTATTTGAATAACACTACCTAATGGCAGAATTTCTGTATAAATTTTATCAATTAATCCAAGTAAACGCACAAACTCAGATGTGGAAAAAAGCTGAGTTTCCCCAAGACGAGTGATAATAACCTCTCCCTTATTGAAGCGAAAATCAATACTTGCTCCAATTGTTGGATTGTATTCATAACTCATATCACTCTGAGACAAATTTGAAACCAATGTTCTAAATAAATCTGGTCTATAAATAATAGCTTTGGCGATTTGATCAATGAGTGAATTTGGCTTAAATCCAAGATAGGACTCTGTAAAATACTGCGCCCATAACATTTCTTGTGAAATCATCTCATCCTCCTCTAAAACCTGCAGCCCCAGCAGCATCATCAGACACTTTATTCGCTACAGCTTTGGACATATTCCTAGTCTGATCTATTGAATTGCTTTTAAATGTTTTTATCGAACTGTTTAACTCATCTATCATCGTATTAATTTTAAGGAAAGGTTGTAAGTCATTCTCGCTCAAGGCAGGTTTTGAAAGATCGGACAAAGCATCAATTGATGAAGAATATGAAACAACATCAACAGACCAAATATTATAATCTAATTTTATTTCTCCCATAACTCTCCCCCCTTAATCTTCATTTTGGCTTTGAAGATAAATATAAGTATTTAGTGATTGGCTAGCGTAATTCATACCAATTGCTAAATTAGAAGCTTCAGCCGTATAGGTTGAGATTTTTTGGTCAATCAAATCAATATTATTCTGGGTATTCTCCAACCATTGGGAAATCGATCCTTTTAGAGTCTCTATTTTATTATTAAAATCATCTCTTCTATTTCCAGCAAAATTAGAAGTAGCTTTTGCCTTTATCAAATCGTATTGAGACAATTGTTCTGAAATTGCGCTTTTCTTGCTCTGTATTTTACTCTTATTCTGTTTTAGAATACTTATTTTATTTAATATTTCTGCTCTTTCACTGGACATTGTTGAAATCTGTTGTCGTAAAGAGTAAATCTCATAACTGTAATCACGAGACATAGCTATATCTCCTTTGTTTTTTATCAACTTATGTTAAAGATTCTATCCATTATCTGTAACCAATCGTAAACGATAACCTATTCTACCCACAAAAAAGTTTGTCTCATCCTCTGCTACAACTGGCTCGCTGAAGCTCGTTTGTACTTTTGAAATATTTTGATCTTTGAACCTTGTTCCAACACATCCAGCAGGAACATTGCTCTTTAAGACCTTGTCAACATCTAAGTAGCCTACACTAATAGCTTGTTGTTCTCCCATAAATACAAAATGAATGTGAACTTTTCCGCTATTTCTAACAATCTTTTTAAATGCATCCTCGGTTACTTTCATATTTAATAAAGTCCCCAGCATATGCGCTTCTGGGATAAATACGTACATCATTGAAGCCTCTTTACCATTGTGACGGCTTTCAATTTCTCCTTGAATATCGTTAAAGAAACTAGGTATATTATCTCTATCAATAATTTTATCAAATACTTCTGTTTTTTTGTAACTATTATTGGTATTTAATAATATTTTTTCAATATTTACTAATCTATTCAGACCTGGTATCAAACTATTTTCACAATATTCCAATTGTTGCGGGGTATCATATAAGAATTCAAAATACCCATCTCTGTCGGGAACAAACCCTTGAGGATCCGTTGTTTCTTTATCAAACCCTATTGGTAATTCCCCTCTCGACCACATCTCAAGTACTTTAGGATGATTACTAAAGTGTGTAAGCGTCACTTCATTTGGCAACATTGGGATTGGTTCTGGGCAAACTCCTGTCCAGCTTCTTGCAATCAACTTGACTTCTTCTTCCAAGTTATATAGGCGCTCAATGTCCCCTTCTCCACTTATTGGAAGATAAACCTGAATGGCATAAGGGATATCTTCTTTCAACTGGGCACGACCAAAAATTTCTTGTTGAATTAAAGCATCGCGTCCGATAATTTCCTTAGAAGCTCCTTCATCAACCAGGTAAAAGGCCAAGCGCGAGGTGATATTGCTTGACATACTGATTTTAAGGCTATTTGAGCGGAGTGCTGTCAAAATCACATAACACCCAAGACTCGCTCCCTCACGTAGGAGGCGGTTAATCATACTTTCAATGGCTTCTTCTAGTGGTGTGTCTTTTATAGTATCAAAGCCGTCAAAAATAGTAAGGATAGCAGGGAGTTTCTCACCTGATTTTTGTTCGTATTGGGAAAGACTTGCTACATTATAGAGGGCAAACTTCTCCTTGCGAATCTTCAACTCTTGGTCAATACGTTTTAAAAACTTAACCAGTTTTTCTTCTTCATCAAATCTTGTCAAATCAACTATATGAGGTAAATCTTTTAGTGGCAAGAGTCCATTTGTCCCAAAGTCAAATAAATTGATTTGTACTTGCTCTGGAGTATTCAAACGAGCGAGATTTAACACTAGAGTTTGAAGAGCTAGGGATTTCCCAAAACCAGGTGAACCATAGAAAACTGTATGCCCCATTTTTTCCAAATCAAAATGATAATCCTTTTGACGTTGCTCTGTTGGAATATCCATTCGAGCAAAGGGAACGGCCAATACTTTTTCATCGGTCCAGTGAATATCTGTTTGAGGGGATATGATGGCTGTCTCTAGTGGTTCTAACCACGGTTTATCTGGCAGGTTGAGAGGCACAGTCTTGCTCACTCTTGCTATATAGTTTACAACAGCTGAGAGTTCCGTGATTTCTTCCGTCTGATCAGCAGTATAATTTTCATCCTTAGATAGGTCATCAGATAGCAATTCATATTGTCCCAGGTCATTAATCAACCAAATTCGTTCATCAACAACTTCTTGAACTCCCTCTATTTGCGGGGCATAATGTGCACCACTCCAAGCAGACTGGAACAACTCATAGATTTCGTTATTTCCTACTTGTAAGTAGGCACGCCCTGGTTCAGTAATACTCGCTGCATCTGGTGTTTTGATAATTTCATTTGAATCAGACTCATCTGACACTTTTAAAGCTAGTTTGAAACGCGAGTTTGACCATATTTGATCATTCACGACACCTGATGGCTTTTGTGTAGCAAGAATTAGATGGACCCCAAGCGAACGTCCGATACGGGCTGTCGAAACCAGCTCTGTCATAAATTCTGGTTCATGTTCTTTCAATTCAGCAAACTCATCACTAATCAGGAAGAGATGAGGTAATGGTTTGTCTGGATAGCCTGATTTGTCAGTAGATTTTTGCCCTTCCTTATATAATTTAGTGTATCCATTAATATGGTTGACACCAAATTGATTAAATAGTCGTTGGCGTTTTTGTAACTCTGCTTTGATAGAAGCTAAGGCACGCGCACTAGCCGCGCCATCTAAGTTAGTAATAGACCCAAGCATATGTGGTAGATCTTTGAAAAGATTCGCCATCCCACCACCCTTGAAGTCAATGGTAAGAAATCCAACATCCTCTGGACTAAAATTCACAGCCATGGATAATATATACGACTGAAGAATCTCTGATTTACCCGAACCAGTAGTTCCTGCTACGAGGCCATGTGGTCCATGTGCACGTTCATGTAAGTTGAGCTCCACCTGATCATCTTTCCCACGCAATCCTAATGGCACCGCTAACGTTTTAAAAGTATCCGCTTTGGACCATCTAGACGCAACCTGTAACTCTTCAACTTCTCTGACTTGATAAAGTTCCAAAAAAGTAACAGATTTAGGAATCGTATTCTTCTCTACTTCCATATGTTTTAGATTTGCTAAAGTACGAATAGAATCTTCATAGCAATCCAACAGCGGGTGGGGAATAAAGGTTTGAGCACTATAGGCACCTTCATCATTAATGATTTGACCTAGATTTTGATTCTTATATTCAATCAGAGTTGTGATAGTTTCTGGCAAAAGACGACGTGCCTCTTTCACCCAAATGACTGTTACACCCAACTCTGTCAAATCCTTGGCTAGATACTCATTCAAACTATGACCAAGTAAATGGGAGTCATCCATAATCGTTAAGACATAATGAGGTTTAAAGCGCGCATCTTTTTCCCCCATTTCACGTTTAATTTGGGAACGTTTTTGAATGATACGGTAAAGCGAATTTAGAACAGCATCACGGCTTCTGGCATCATGAACAAAACCACGAATATTTCGTTCTTGCATATTAAAATGAGGGAGAAAGCGCCACTCAGACCAATCTTTCTCATATCTCTGTTCTTGAACAAGGTTGATAAAATTAACATCTAAGTAGCTATGGAACATTGCCATCTGTAATAGCATATTATAC
Organism: Streptococcus oralis subsp. oralis; assembly: GCF_002096445.1. Taxonomy (GTDB): domain Bacteria; phylum Bacillota; class Bacilli; order Lactobacillales; family Streptococcaceae; genus Streptococcus; species Streptococcus oralis_N. The sequence goes on along the minus strand of NZ_NCUK01000011.1, from coordinate 97,383 downwards.
ACAGCTGTCCTAGTTACTTCACTGTTTCCAACAAGACCAACTGTCGCTTCAAAGATATTAACCGTGATCGGAACTTTCTTTTGCAAACTGTAGTCTTGCAAGACTGTTCGAGCAAACTGCGATATTTCATCTTTACTTTGCTCATCAAAATTTGTTTGCAACTCTAGCTGACTTAATTTATCTCCTAATCCTAAAGACACCTGTAAGAAATCTTCATTATAATCCATTCGCTCATAAATTCTAGAATCATACTTTGCAATCAGCTCAGTAATGGTTGATATTGACGGTTGATTGTAATGTAAAATATTAGTTTCTTCTTTGTAGTATCTTTCTAAGTCGGATACTTGTTTTAATAAATATACTTCGTAATCTTGAATACGATTTTTTTCCTGTTCTTTGGTATCCTTTCGCTCCTCAAAATACTGACTCATAGTTGTCGCTGCCGTAAGGAGGCTAAAACCACCCATCCCTAGCATCATTACAGGATTCCCTTTTGTCCAAATTGAACTCAATGCAGTCAAAGTAAACATTCCTAAAGCTGGGACAATGGCTCGGATGAGCGAGTTTTTGGGTGGCTTTATCGGCTGTGGAGGTTGATTGATAATGATTTTCCCACTATGGATAATAGGGTTGACTCTCGGACTCCTTCTATACTCTGGAAAATCCATCGGATACTCATTATTTTTTTCTTGTATCAGAATTCGATTCTTATTCAATTGTGGTTCTTCAAAAAGACATCCAATCTTCCACTGGTTTTTTCTTTTTTCTATAAAATAATTAGAAACCTTCATTCGGTTTCCCACTTCAAACGGATAAAGCCCTTCCTCTTTGATAAGACAGTCGTTTAGATAGATCGGAGATTCCCCAAGAGTAACCTGTACTTGATTATTTGAGAAAATAAGTTGGTTTGAAAGTGACCAACTAATGTCAGCTGATTCTTTCTTGCTACAAATAAATCGTTGTGGCGGAAAAATATAAGTGATAAAAATATCTTCTTCAGGGACCAATAAGGTTACAGTTTCTTTATCAAAGGTAGATTTTCCTCTTTCTAATTCCTTACCATTTCGATAGACTCTTCTGCCTTCTACTGTATACTCGTTAGTACCTACTCTTACCTCTTGTCCTTCAAACAAATCTATTTTTTCCAGTTTTTCTTGTTCAATCAACAAGGTATAAAGAGGTTTATGAAGTTCTCCTAATTGGTCTCCCAGTTGATGATCATATTCTAGCTTTTTTGCCTTCATTTATCGTTCACTCTTTTCTTTTGTTTGGTTGTCCTTAGGAGTTGTGGTCTCAGTAGATACTTTTGTATCACTACCATTTGTAGATGCTTTTGTATCACTACTATTTGTAGTAGCTTCTCCAATCTCAGCAGAAAGTTCCTTTATTTTCTTTTCATATTCTTCAAGTTTCTTTTGTTTCTCAGAACCGTTCATATTGATATCTGCTTTGACTGATTCATATAGATTTGTATAAGCGTGTAAAATCAACTGTGTGTCCCCGATATTTTGTGCCACATCTAGAGCTTTTTCAAATTTTCCACGTCCAAGATAAATCCAATAATAAAAAATTGTATCATCTGTTGATTCTGTAATCGTATTTAAAATAACTTCCTTTTGCTTATCGCTCAAACTATCTAAACGGACATAGCTTGCTGCTAAGATATACTTAGCTTCCTTTGGCAATGATTCTGCACCATAATTTTTTAATGATTCAACTGTTTCAGAATAGTCTTTTCGCATGAAATTTGATTGGGCCATAATGACTGATGATTTTAGGGGGCCGTCTTTAAACATAGACTTATAAGTTGCAAAACTTAAGACCACTGTGGTTGTTGCAAGCAAGGCTCCCCCTATTAACAGAGCCTTCCATTTTTTCTTGTTCACCAACAAATTAGCTTTTGAACTCTCTTCTGATAATTTTGCATACTTTTCTGCAATATATTTATTGACATCAGCTACACTCTCTAAGGGACTAATATCCTGTGCCACCTTTTCCTTTATTGCATCAATCCCATGGATGACTAAGTCAAAATCTACCTTAGGTAGTAAAATAGAAATCATTAAAGCTTTATAAGACTCTAAATAGAATTCCGAACTATACTGCTGTGGTGCAAGTAATTTTTCGATTCCATAATGTAACATTTGTACATTACTGCCAAAAACAATGATGTTTTCAGGATGGATATACGGAATTTTATAATCATTTTCAGAATGAACTAATACCGACATGCTTTGTGCCAAACTAAAACGCTCAAGCTCCGTACTTCTATTTAAAATTTCTTCCTTAACTGTTTTAAAATACCCGGGAATAATATAATTCAAAGAAAGAACTCCATCTTTTTGAACTATTTCTACTGGACAATATTCTTGAATCAATTCAAGTTGTTCTCTTCGATAACCTGATGAAGAAATTCGAACTGATATTTGATTGTCCTCTTTCACAAATTGTAGTTGATCTGCTTCAAACATTTTTTCTCCTATGATACTTCCTCAATCTCTATATAATCTCCATCACTAACTGGATAAGCAGCCAAGATATCCATTGGTTCGATATGGATTTGTTTATTTCTAACTTTGAAACAAAACGAACTATTTCGAGGTAAATTCAACTGTTCTCTAACTTTGGTATCTTTTAATAATTCTTCTAACCTTAACCAAGTAAGAGCTTTTGAAACTCGAATATCTATTTGTTTTGCTCTATACTCTAGAGTTAGCTTTATTTTTCCGTAATCCATGCCATTTCCTTCCTAGATAGACTCCCAACAAAACCATAAACAGCAAAAAAACACTTGTAAATACACTTCCCATCCAATCCTTAAAAATTGAATAATCCCTTTGCTTAAAAGAGGACTTCTCCTCTATGGTGTATTGATTGAATAATGATGTTTGAACTACACTAGTTTCTAAGCGATAAATAGAATGATTTTTACTACCTGTAAATATAGTCTGTTCTGCCCCCTGTAACAGTTCTTTCGTTGTTTGAGTTCTCTGATCCACAACCTTTTGGGTACGATTTAAAAATAAATTTGGGGCATATTTGGATTCTATCCTATTTTTGACCGTATCCTGTGTACTATTTGTAATGATATCTGTATCAAGTTTTAAGCTACCATCGTCTGCATAAACTAGCACAGGAAATACGATACAAAGAATTAATAGGTACTTTTTAATTTTCTTCATCATGGTATAAAAATAAGCGTCAAGTTTCCCTGACGCTCCTCAAAATTAACTACAAACCAAAGCTTTGTGCATCTTGTTGGTCACGTTCAGCTACTGTTTGAGCATAGTTGTTCAATTGTTGGTTGATGCTCACTAGAAGCTCCTCGAATTTTTGAACATGTGTATACAACTGGTTGTATTGCTCAAGGTAAGCATTAAATGCTTGCCCTTTCCATTGTGATGCCATTTCTCCATTTGTGCGATTAACGGTTTGTACCGCTTGTTCAATTTGATCTTTAGCGCTAAGATAAATAGCCGCCTGAGATTGTAACTGTTCTGGAGTTAAACTAATTGCTGACATAAGGATTCTCCTTTTAAATTTTTTCCTACTTTAGTTTATCATATATTTTAGTGTTTGTCTATCAGTTACACACTCGTAATACACATTTTTACAAAAAAGTATCTGCAAAAACATTGATATAGAAAGAAACCCGTATTCAAGTTTTCATACGCCCTAAAATGTCTAATCAAGTGCACATTTTCCTCATAGAAAACTTCATATTCTCATTTCATAGTATGTTGAATTAAAGTATCAATTATGATTTTCTTATTTCTATAAGAAGAAACTAAAATAGTTCTGGTATATTTTATCTGAATCATGTGTAATTGCGACCTGTTTTTCAGTATATAATTACTTCTTTAAGATAAGAATATTCTATGGCCAAATTTTGTCTAATTAATTTAAAAATCATTAACAAGGGGGATATTATGGCTGAAAGAATAATACATCAAGCTGATCTTTGAGCTATCGAGAACAACTTGCGTTCTATCCATGAAGGATTGCGAACAATTGGTTTTCATACTTAAGTTTTGTCCCAGCTTTATCCTTTTGATATTCCTTTTGAAGCTCATGAAGTTCTAGTCTATCATGATTGTAAATACAGCATTGAAATTTGTTTTTTGCAAACATAATAATCCTTTCTAGTTATCAATAATTAAATCTTGTTTAAAAAATCTGAAATGTGTAGTTATCTAAAACCAACATCTAATTTTCTTAAACAACACAAAAACGCTCTAGACAATTAAACTGCACCCCAAAAGTTAGACAGAAAACATCTAACTTTTGGGGTGTTTTATTATGAAATTGAGTTATAAAGATAAAGTTCAAATCTATGAACTAAGAAAACAAGGACAAAGTTTCAAACAGCTTTCAAATAAATTTGGGATAAATAATTCTAATCTTAGGTACATGATTAAATTGATTGATCGTTACTATTCTCCTGAATTAAAACAAGAAATGATTAATAAAGTCTTACATGAAGGCTGGACTAAAGATAGAGTTTCTCTTGAATACGGTCTCCCAAGTCGTACGATACTTCTTAACTGGCTAGCAAAATACAAGAAAAACGCGTATACTACTGTTGAGAAAATAAGAGGGAGAGTACCTAAAATGGGACGTAAACGGAAGAAAACTTGGGAAGAAATGACAGAACTAGAGCGACTTCAGGAAGAGAATGAACGCTTACGTACCGAGGTGGCTTACTTAAAAAAGTTAAAAGAGCTGGAAGACAGGGACGAAGCCATACAGCGAGAAAGGCAGAGACAATTAGGAAAATGGCTTCAGGAGGATTTCGACTAGATTTACTTCTTGAAGCGGCTCGTTTACCTCGCTCAACTTACTACTATCAGTTGAAACAGCTATATCAACCAGATAAGGACAAAGAGCCAAAGGACGAAATACAAGCCATTTATAGTGAACATAAAGGCAACTATGGCTATCGCCGAATAACTCTTGAATTGAGGAATCGTGGTCATATAGTAAACCATAAGAAGGTCCAACGTCTGATGAAAGTCCTTGGTTTAAGTGCTCGAATTCGTCGTAAACGGAAGTATTCTTCTTATCAAGGAGAGATTGGCAAGAAAGCAGATAACCTTATTCAACGCCAGTTTGAAGCATTGAGGCCAATGGAAAAGTGCTATACGGATGTGACAGAGTTTGCCATTTCAAATAGCACACAGAAATTGTATTTATCGCCTGTTTTAGATGGCTTTAACAGCGAAATTATTGCCTATAATCTTTCTTGTTCTCCTAATTTAGAACAAGTGAAAGCTATGCTGGAGCAGGCCTTTACAGAGAAATACTATGAGAATACGAGTCTCCATAGTGATCAAGGATGGCAATACCAACACGATTCTTATCACAGGTTTTTAGAGAGTAAGGGAATCCAAACATCTATGTCACGTAAAGGTAACAGCCCAGACAACGGGATGATGGAATCTTTCTTTGGCATTTTAAAATCGGAAATGTTTTACGGCTATGAGAAGTCGTTTCAGTCGCTTAAGCAATTGGAACAAGCTATTGTGGACTATATTGATTACTACAACAACAAACGAATTAAGGTCAAACTAAAAGGACTTAGCCCTTTGCAATACAGAACTAAATCCTTCGCTTAAATTATTTGTCTAACTTTTTGGGGTCAGTACACAGAGCTGGTTTTTCATATCTAATTGTCTGTTTCTACGAATCGTCCTAGTATGTGGACATTTTCGGATACAGAGACAAAGGCTGTCGGATCGACCTGTTTCATGATGTGTTTAAAATCATTAAACTCTGCTCGTGTGATAACCGTAATCAAGACTGCTTTTCTCTCATGATTATAGGTTCCTTCTGCATCGTGGATCATGGTTGCTCCGCGGTGCAATTTTTTATGGATTTTTGCGATTACCTTATCAGGATTATTGGTCACAATCATGGCCTGCATTCGTTTTTGCTTGGTAAAGACCGCGTCTGTCACACGGCTTGATACAAAGATGGTAATCATGGAGTAGAGGGCATATTTCCAACCAAAGGTCAAACCTGCTATCAGCATAATCATCCCATTTACCAAGAAAGAAATGCTACCGACATTCTTACCTGTCTTCTTACGAATGGTCAAACTGACGATATCTGTACCTCCGCTAGAAATATTGTTACGGAGTGCAAAACCAATCCCTAAGCCCATGACAACACCCCCAAAAAGGGCATTGATAATGGGATCCTCTGTCAAGGTCACAACTGGTACAAGCTGGATAAAGAGGGAACTCATGGATACTGTAATAAAAGTAAAGACCGTAAATTTATGTCCAATCTGATACCAAGCTAAAATCATCAACGGAAAATTGATAGCATAAAAGGTTAGCGATATCGGAATGTAAAAGCCAAACCAGTGATGACTCAAGGCAGAGATAATCTGTGCCAAACCCGTCGCACCACTTGAGTAAACGTGTCCTGGTTGAAAAAAGAAATTGACTGCTACTGCTGACAAAAATCCATAGACCAGAGAAGCCGAGATTTTCTCATCATATTTTTCCCGAGAGATACTTTGTAAAACTCGTAAGATTTTTATCTGATAAGCAAAGCGGCGCAGATAATAGCGCCACCGCTTAATTCGTTTTGCTTGTTTCATCTTCTTCTACTTGTAAGCTGAGTTCCTCTAGTTGTTTGAGAGCGACTGTTGATGGAGCTTGTGTCATTGGGTCGGTTGCCTTATTGTTCTTAGGAAAGGCAATGACTTCACGGATATTTTCTTCTCCTGCTAAGAGCATCACAAAACGGTCAAGACCGATAGCCAAACCACCGTGTGGTGGGAAACCATAGTCCATGGCTTCAAGAAGGAAACCAAACTGGTCATTTGCTTCTTCAGCTGAGAAACCTAGAGCCTTAAACATGCGTTCTTGAAGGTCTTTTTGGTTGATACGAAGGCTACCACCACCAAGCTCATAACCGTTCAAGACGATATCGTAAGCAATGGCACGAACCTTAGCCAAATCACCTTCTAATTCGTGAGCTGTTTCTTCCTGTGGAAGGGTAAATGGATGGTGGGCGCTCATGTAGCGGCCTTCTTCTTCAGACCATTCAAACATTGGCCAATCAACCACCCAAAGGAAGTTGAATTGATCATTATCAATCAAGTCAAGCTCTTTGGCGATACGGCCACGAAGGGCACCTAGTGTTGCATTCGCCACTTCAAGCGTATCCGCCACAAATAGAACTAAATCCTTATCTTCAAGACCAAGTGCTGCAGTCAAATCTGCTTGGATACCAGTCAAGAATTTGGCAACTGGTCCGTTTAATTCTCCCTCAACTACCTTGACCCAAGCAAGACCTTTAGCACCGTACTGTTTGGCTACTTCGGTCATCTTGTCGATGTCTTTACGTGAGTAGTTGTCCGCAGCTCCTTTGACTACAATGGCTTTAACAGCAGGTGCTTCTGAAAAGACCTTGAAGTCGACATCCTTAACCACTGCTGTCAAATCCTGAAGCAACATGTCAAAACGAGTATCAGGCTTGTCAGAACCATAAAGAGCCATCGCGTCATCATACTTCATACGAGGAAATGGAAGCGTAACGTCGATGCCTTTTGTTTCTTTCATCACGCGCGCAATCAATCCTTCTGTAATATCTTGGATCTCCTGCTCCGTAAGGAAGGATGTTTCCAAGTCGACCTGAGTGAACTCAGGCTGACGGTCACCACGCAAGTCCTCATCACGGAAGCATTTGACGATTTGGTAGTAACGGTCAAATCCAGCATTCATCAAGAGTTGCTTAGTGATTTGTGGGCTCTGAGGTAGAGCGTAGAAATGTCCTTTATTGACACGAGATGGCACCAAATAGTCACGCGCCCCTTCTGGCGTTGATTTAGAAAGGAATGGCGTCTCCACATCGATAAACTCCAACTCATCCAAGTAGTTACGGATTGAGTGGGTCACCTTAGCACGAAGCTTAAGGTTTTCTAGCATTTCTGGACGACGAAGGTCAAGGTAACGGTAACGCAAACGTGTATCGTCATTGGCCTCAATCTCATCCTTAATCTCAAAAGGTGTTGTTTTGGCTGTATTCAGCACTGTCAGAGCTGTCACGTTCAACTCAACCGCACCAGTCGGCAATTTATCATTGGCTTGCTCACGCGCAGCGACTTGACCAGTCACCTCAATGACAAATTCGCTACGAAGACTTTCAGCCGTTGCCATGACCTCTGCAGATACTTTTTCAGGGTTGATAACCAACTGCATGATCCCTTCACGGTCACGAAGGTCGATAAAGATCAAACCACCAAGGTCACGACGACGACCAACCCATCCTTTCAAGGTCATTTCTTGTCCGATGTGTTCCTCACGAACACGACCAGCATACATACTACGTTTCATGTTTTCTCTCCTCTTTTATTCTGTTACTATTTTACCATAAAAGCGCAGGCTCTTCATGAAAATCAGCAGAAAAGTTTGATTGTCTTTAGAAATCAAAACGAAGAGCTAAAAAATCGTGACAACATCAAAAAATCCGATGAAGACGCCATCGGATTTTCTTATTTTGATTCTTGACCTTCTTTACGTTTTTCTGCGATTTCAGCCGCTTTTTTAGGCAGAACAATCGCTGTTACATAGGCCGTCGCAAAGCGCATGATTCCTGCAATAGGTGCAAAAACCACTGCTAGATTGTTGTAAAAGAAATCGCCTTTAAAGGCATAGGCAAGGCCCCCGATAATAAAGAAGAGAACGACCGCCTGTACCACTGCTAATAAAATTACTCGTTTCATGTGACCTCCTGACTCTATTATAGCATGAGTATCATCAAAAAGCCGATTAAATTATTCAAAGCGTGGAGAGAAATGCTGTAAAGAAGACCTTTTCGGCTCACATAAGCCAGTCCTAAACTCAATCCCAGACTAGCATAGACGAAAAACTGTTGCAAAGTCCCTGGAAAATGAATCAAGGCAAAGAGCACACTCGATACGAGGAGAAACAGAGCTGTCTGTTTACTATTAGTCTGCTTAGGAAAGAGATAGCGCGCTAACATCCCTCTAAAAATCAGTTCTTCCGTCAGAGGAGCAAAGACTACCACCATAAAGAAACCAAATACAGGCTGAGCCACTGTCAGTTGAGATACGATTTGTTGATTGACTGACGGATCTTCTGGTAAAAAGAACTGGGCTGTAATCGCCACTAGCAAAACCAGGATTGGCAACCAGATATAACGATTAAATGCAGTCGTCTGGATGCTAACCTTTTCTGTCTGATACCATCTGTAAACTCCATAAACATAGGCCCCTGACAGGACGACATAAAGTGGCAAGACTCCAAAGATTGAAGCCCCTAGTCCAAGAGCTGACAGCGCCATACTCTGAACCAGACCATAGCCAAAGAAAAAAGATAGGACAGCTAGAAGAAACCAGCCAAGATTTTTAAGTAAGTTCATATGGGCCTCCTACTTTCCTTTATAACTATTTTTCAATACGAAGAGACTAGCTAATCCTAGCAAAAGGATCCATGCTAGCAAAAGACCAAGACTTCTCAAAGATAACTCTCCACCACCTGCTTTTAACAGGCTTACCAAAGGACCAATGAAGGAATAGTCCAACAATTTTTGCGCAGTTTCATTTTGAACAGCAAGAGTGGGCAAGAAAGAGAAGGTCAGCATAGGAAAAATACTATAGACTTGCGCCTTAGACTGAGTATCTGATACTGCACCGATAAGAATGTTAAGAAAGATAATGCTGATAGTTGCCAGAAGCAGATAGAGACCATAGGTAAGAAAGTAGTTTGTCAAATCAACTTTAAGATATAGAGGGAGAACAACCATCGAAAAAAGCACCACTAGAAGAGGAAGAGCCATCATGCTCAGAGTATACTCCGTTGCTGTCACACCACTTAGTATGAGGGATTTAAGGTTACGTTTTTCCTTATCCTCAGCCATCATAATCGATACCATATAACCACTTCCCATACTCAAGACCATAGTCAAACTCGTAGAGAGGAGAAACATAGTCAGTTCTCCACTCTTGTTTAAGAATTCATTATATAGGATAGCAATACCAAAGGGCATCAATAATGTCGCTAACAAGGTTGAATTACTAATAAGAACTTGTAACCTTAACCAAAGAAGGGCATTTAATTTTCTAAACATCTAACTTTTCTCCTGTCAATCTAATAAAGATTTCCTCTAAAGTCGGTTCACAAGAATGAACAGCAATCAGATATGTTGTATCCAGATGAGGCAATTCTTCAAAAGAAACCACTTGTTCGCGTCCATCTTGATAGCGTAAACGAACCTTTTTATCCTCATGGTATTTCTGGATAATCTCTTGTGGACTGCCATACTCAATCAAGTTTCCCTTATTTAAAAGAGAGAGGCGATCACAAAGCAGAGTTGCTTCATTCATATCATGGGTTGTTAAAAAGATAGTTGTACCAGCCTGCTTCAATTTCTGTAAGAGAGCATGAATCGATTTTGAAGTGGTAGGATCAAGACCACTTGTTGGCTCATCTAGAAAGAGGATTTTGGGAGCATTTAGAAGAGCACGAGCCAAGAACATTCGCTGTTTCATACCTGTAGATAGTTTTTCCGCGATAAGATTTTTGGCATCTGATAACCCAACTTGATCAAGCACTGTATCTACTCTAGAAGCTTTAAGACCGTATAATTTTGCATAAATGAGCAGATTTTTATAGAGGTTCATCTTTTCATAAAAGCCACTGCTATCACTAACAATCCCGATTTGTTCCAAATCATTTGAAGTCAAATTTCGAGAGGACTTTCCTAGAAGAACGGTCTCACCCTGATCTGCAGCTAACTGACCCGTCAAAACATTGATCATAGTTGTTTTACCTGAACCTGAGGGACCTAGGAAACCAAAGATTTCACCTTCTTGAATCTCAAAAGAAATATGATTCAGAGCTTTCTTGCTTCCAAAACTTTTGCTTACATTTTCAACACGAATCATAGGAACTCCTTTATTTGAAATAACGTTTTACCATAGGTAATTGCATCACATTGATATAAATATGGATCGCTCCTACAAGCAAGAAGGCTAGTAACTGAATCTCTCCTGTCAATAAAGAAAAGATAGCAATCAAAAAATAGAGACCTGGCAAGACATACTGATTTAATTGGAATAAAATTCGAAAACTTTGTTCCAAATTAGCCTGACGCTCCCCTTCATCATAGGAATTTATGTAGTCCAAGACATCCTTTGGTGTAGAGAAGAATTCCAAATCAAACTGACGAACGATCGCAATGGTCTTATAGAGATATTTTTGAGCACTGAAAATCATCACTAATGCCAAAAAAGAAAGAGATAAGGTTATATAGCTGATATTTAGTACAATGACTTCACTACCTGAGATGAAAAGAGCCAAAAAAATCGCTACACCTGCACTATTAAAAGCAATAGTTCCAAACTCGAGATTACGATACATTTGCACATAATAGGTTTCATTCAAATCATCATCCGTTTCCTCTTTGTACAAGGAGTGAAATGTTCTGCTTTTCTTTAAGAAATTGAATGTCAAAAGAAGACTAATGAAACCTAGCAGTAAACAAATAACTGATATCCATGGAATCACGGTTTTGACATCTAAAATGGTTCCGTAGTTTTCGGTATAGGCCTTAAACATCTCTGCAAACATGCCCAAGAAGCCTCCCAAGATAACAGCCATTAAAAATAACAATCCACGTTTCTTTTTCATATTCATACTCTTTCTAAACTAAACCAATCCAACTAACCACTGACCAAACACTTTACCTGATTCATAAATAGCTGTCAAGCCCTCTGTTCCAAGTGATACTAAAATCAAACAAACAGCAAACAAGAGAATAGCTTGGTTTCTAGCTTTTTTTGCTCCATCCCCCAAGGGTTCATTGCCAAGCCAACCTGCTAGATAAGCATAGGCTGTAACTGTTAAAATACCAATCTCTGTAGAAGAGAGAAACAACAAAACTGTCACCAAACGAACGATATTGGCTTGAATATTAAAATAATTTCCTAAACCTGCACAAACACCCGCAAGTTCTTTGTGCTCAGTATCGACTTGAAAACCTGCTAAAAACTTTTTCATATTCATTCTCCTTTTTCACTTGCTAGATTTTTGGATTTCTTTTCAATCCAGTCAACTACTGGGATGAGAGCAAAGTAGACCCAAACAAATTGGTCGCTTTGATATGGATTAAACCAGCCTAGGTCCATCCCAATCAGTAGAAATACGCTGACTAATAGAGCTATGGCAACTACATAATAGATTACTTTATACTTATTCATTCCTCATCCTCCTCTATCCGAAAGACTGACTCGACTGGTTCATTGAATATCTGCGAAATCTTCAGGGCGATCACAACTGACGGGGTGTATTCGTCCCGTTCTAGTAGGCTAATGGTCTGTCTGGAAACTCCTGCTAGCTTGGCCAGTTCGGTTTGATTGAGACCATCGCGAGCCCGAAGCTCTTTTAAACGATTTTTAAGCATTCCTTTCTCCTTTACTCTTAACTTGCTTATATTGTAACACATCTTTTTCTTTTTGACAAGTATGTTTGTCAAAAAGTTTATGATTTTTGTCATTTTGCAAAAGAAAACGGTCAGGAGTAAGGTCCTGACCAGTTTTTCTACTATTAAAAGCCTAATTTTTCAAAGATGTCTGAGAAGTTTTGGCTGATGGTCTCAAGGGATACTTGAACTTCTTCTCGTGTTTGGTTGTTCTTGACTGTCACTTGTCCGCTTTCGACTTCACTCTCTCCTAGGGTGATGAGGGTCTTAGCCGCAAAGACATCGGCGGACTTGAACTGAGCTTTGAGTTTACGGTTAAGGTAATCACGCTCTGCTTTGAATCCTTGTTGGCGAAGGGCTTGTACCAATTCCAAGGCCTTAACATTTGCTCCTTCACCCAAGACTGCGATATAGACATCTAGGGCATTCTCGATAGGGAGGGCCACACCTTGCTTTTCAAGGATGAGAAGCAGGCGCTCTACACCAAGCCCAAATCCAAATCCAGCAGTTTCAGGGCCACCAAAGTAGGCAACCAAACCATCGTAGCGACCACCCGCACAGACCGTCAAGTCATTACCCTCAATCTCTGTGATGAATTCGAAAATGGTGTGGTTGTAGTAGTCCAGACCACGCACCATATTGGTATCGATGATATAGTCTACACCGAGAGTTTCCAACATCTGACGCACAGCATCAAAGTGGGCTTGGCTTTCCTCATCAAGGAAGTCCAAGATAGACGGCGCATTCTCTACTGCCACCTTGTCTTCTTTTTCCTTAGAGTCCAAGACACGGAGAGGATTTTCCTCCAAACGACGTTGGCTATCCTTCGACAAGGTCTCCTTGAGCGGTGTCAAATAGTCGATCAAGGCTTGACGGTAGGCTGCACGACTCTCAGGATTTCCAAGAGTATTAAGATGCAATTTGACACCTTGGATGCCGATTTCTTTCAAGAAATGAGCCGCCATAGCGATGGTTTCCACATCGGTAGCTGGATTACTAGAGCCAAAGCACTCGACACCAATCTGGTGGAACTGGCGTAAACGACCTGCTTGTGGACGCTCATAACGGAACATAGGGCCCATGTAATAGAACTTACTTGGCTTTTGTACTTCTGGGGCGAAGAGTTTATTTTCCACATAAGAGCGGACAACGGGCGCAGTTCCTTCTGGACGAAGGGTGATATGACGATCACCCTTGTCATAGAAATCATACATTTCCTTGGTTACGATATCTGTTGTATCTCCGACAGAGCGGCTGATGACCTCGTAATGCTCAAAAATAGGCGTACGCACTTCTGCATAGTTATAGCGCTTGAAAATTTCACGGGCAAAGCCCTCAACATACTGCCACTTGGCAGACTCAGCAGGTAAAATATCCTGCGTTCCTTTTGGTTTTTGTAATTTCATAGGGAATCCTCTTTAAACTTAATAGTCTTATTTTACCATAAATAAAGGGATTAAAACAGTAAGAATAAAATTAGGATTTAGATATCATTTTTGAGATTAATAACTGTCAAAAGAATAGCTAGTAAGGAAAGACCAACAAATAGCATCCAAGTCAACTGTATATTCCATACAGCTATAAGTGAAAAACAAGCTGTTCCCACAGGTATGGATAAGGTAAACAATAAACCTAAAAAATTACTGGTACGAGCTAGAACATCTGGATCTAGATTTTTCATGAGCATGGCACTAATCTTTGGTTGAACTTTACCAGACACATACAGAGTTAAAAAGAGAAATAGTAAACCAAGCACGACTTGATTAAATACGTTAGCTAGACCAACTAGACTGAGTCCTAAGGTCGCCCACATCATCAACCTAGGCAAAGACTGCTTCCCAAAATAATCATTGCCCGTAAGGCTACTGATGATGATTGCTACTAAAGAACAGACTTGACTGATAAATAGTGCCTCTGTGTAAGAAAAATTCAAGAGAGAATGGCTCAAAAAGAAGATGTTATAGATGCTTCCTAAAGCCCCACCCAAGGCATTAATAAGCAAGACAGCAAAGATCATGAAACCAAAGTTTTTCTGTCCACCTTTAAGAAAAACGAGACGTAAATTTCGGTAAATTGTTAGGAACTGGTCTTTGATAGAAAGCTTCTCATTTTTTAGTTTTTCACCATCAGCAGATGACATTGACAGACTCAATTTGCTTTTTCCTAAAAAGAGAATAAAGGCTGATACTAGGAAAAAGCAGGCATTGATTCCCGCAACAAGGGAAAAATTGTTGACCGATAGACCTAAGAGCCAAACTCCAAAAGCTTGACCACCAATAGCTGAAATATAGGTGATAAACTGGGAAAAAGAATAAGCCTCCATCAGATCATTTTCAGCCACTTTTTCCTTAACAAGAGGCATTCGCAAACCACCAGCAAAATCACTGATCACATCACTGATGACATTGATCAAACACAGGCTAGAAAAGGCAAAGAGACTAGCTTGCTGAACAACTAGGGCTGCCAGAAAAAATAAAACCGCCTGAAACAAACCGCTATAGACCATCCATTTGACCTTGTCCCTTGTGTAATCTGCCCGAATCCCTACAAAAACTGTAAAGAGAGTCGGAAGAATCATGACAATATTCGCCATAGCAACAGCAAAAGAGGCTTGTGGCAAGGTCGATGCATAAACGATAAATACCAGGTTAAAAATCGAAGCACCAAAGGCATTGAAGAAGCGCGACAAAGTCAAGAGTCGATAAGCTTGATTTCTAAACAATAGTTTCATAGGTAATCTCCCTTCTTGTTATAATCCCTATATGAAGTATGACTATAGTATAGCACTTAGAAATTGAAAGGGAAAACTTTTGAATATATGCAACACACAAAATAAGCAAAAAAACGATAGGACTTCTTTAATAACCTGAAAGAGGTCTAAAGTTCTATCGCTTCAAATTTTAAATCATTTTCTTAACTTGCAGATATTCAACAATCGGTTGTATTTCTGTAGTATTCAGCAGATTTGTTACAACCAAGCATCTCAAAAATATGGACAGCATCCTCCATCTTTTTCTGACCTTCCTTGACTCTGCCCTGCTTGCTATCAAGGAGACCTTCCGCCCACAAATAGACAATTCGGAAATAGGTCTCGTTTTCCTTGTAGAAATGCTCTTCGATAACACGTTTAAAATAAGAGGCATTGGTAAATTCTTCACATTCAATGCTGGCTAAAAAACCATTCAGTAGCATGGTGTGAAAAATGTTTCGATTACCAGACATTTCCATTAGAAAATCAGATTTTCGGACCATTTCTCGTACATATCTAGTAAAAAGAGGAACAGATAAGAGTGGGGAACTAACTGAGAACAAATTGAGTTCATAGATTCCCCAAATCTCGGTAGAAAACAGATAATCATGAAGGACTTCCCCTTCCTCTGTTGTCAACTCTACCGTTTCATCCATGCTCTTCATATAAGACTTGATAATGATGGCATTTAGAATATGTTTCTGTTTGTTTTGAGAATGGGCATGCTTTTGATACTCCTTGCGATATAAGTTCTCAAGAGGTGCTATATTCTTTAAATCCAAAACATCTGTGATTTCTTTTCTCAACTCCGAATCTGTATCATACTGAAAACCTCTCGCCAGAAAGAGGATTTCCTCTACACTAGCAGATATATTTTCTAGGGCAAATAGAAACTTTTCCACCGAAATCTCACTCTGACCTGTTTCAAATCGGGACAACATAGACGGAGAAAATTGTCCCCCAGTTGCTTGTCTCAGCGAGATATTTCTTGACTCTCGTAATTGTCTAAAGACTTTTCCAATCTGCTCCATAGGCTTCCTCTTGATTCAGCGTTTCCTCTATATTATCATATTTTTTCAGAAAATTCATCAAAAACTTGCCAAATTGTCAGAATTATGAGAAAATAGAGGATATTTATCAGGTGGAGGGACGTAATGAGAGACGATATCAAAATCAATGACCGCGCTTTGGCCTTACAAGACCAAATTATCGAAAAACTAGAGAAGGTTTTTGATACAGATGTGGAATTGGATGTTTACAATCTAGGGCTGATTTATGAAATCAATCTGGACGAAATAGGGCTCTGCAAGATTGTCATGACCTTCACCGACACTGCCTGCGATTGCGCCGAAAGCCTGCCTATCGAAATCGTCGCAGGTCTGAAACAAATCGAGGGTATCGAAGATGTCAAGGTTGAAGTTACCTGGTCTCCCGCTTGGAAGATTACACGAATTAGTCGCTACGGCCGTATTGCCCTTGGGCTACCGCCTCGTTAATACTCTTCAAAAATCTCTTCAAACCACGTCAGCTTTATCTCCAACCTCAAAGCTGTGCTTTGAGCAACCTGCGACTAGCTTTCTAGTTTGCTCTTTGATTTTTATTGAGTATAAGCAGGCAAATCACTTTTGAAGATTAAAAAAAGCAAGCCGAAGTTGGCTTGCTTTTCTTGTTTATTTTTTACCTGACTTGTCCATATTCCAGAAGTCTGTCACGGCTCCGCGTGAAGCGGATGATACGATGTGGGCATATTTACCAAGGACACCGCGGCTGTAAAGTGGTGGCAAGGTTGTTTCTGCCTTGCGTTTTTCAAGTTCTTCTTCGGATACGGCCATGGAAATTTCTTTGGTATCTTGGTCAACTGTAACGATATCGCCTGTACGGAGGTAGGCAATCGGTCCACCATCCTGAGCTTCAGGAGCGATATGTCCGACAACCAGGCCATAAGTCCCACCAGAAAAACGTCCGTCTGTCAAGAGGGCAACCTTGTCTCCTTGACCTTTACCAACGATCATGGATGAAAGGGATAGCATCTCAGGCATACCAGGGCCACCCTTAGGTCCAACGAAACGAACAACGACAACATCGCCATCAACGATTTCGTCTGTCAGAACGGCCTGAATCGCATCTTCTTCTGAGTCAAAGACCTTAGCTGGTCCAACGTGGCGACGCACTTTCACACCTGACACCTTAGCAACCGCACCATCAGGAGCAAGGTTCCCGTTCAAGATGATAAGCGGACCGTCTGCACGTTTTGGATTTTCAAGTGGCATGATGACTTTTTGACCTGGTGTGAGGTCTGCAAAGTCGGCTAAGTTTTCAGCGACGGTCTTACCAGTACATGTGATACGGTCCCCATGAAGGAATCCATTTGCCAACAAGTACTTCATAACCGCAGGGACACCACCGACTTCGTAGAGGTCTTGGAAGACATACTGACCAGATGGTTTCAAGTCGGCCAAGTGAGGCACACGTTCTTGGATCGTATTGAAGTCCTCAAGGGACAAATCAACATTAGCCGCATGGGCAATGGCAAGCAAGTGAAGAGTGGCATTGGTAGAACCTCCGAGAGCCATCGTTACAGTGATGGCATCTTCAAAGGCTTCACGAGTCAAGATATCTGATGGTTTGAGACCAAGTTCCAGCATCCTAACCACAGCTCGTCCTGCTGCTTCGATATCTTCTTTCTTGTCAGCTGATTCAGCTGGGTGAGATGAAGATCCTGGCAAACTCATACCGAGAACTTCGATAGCAGTCGCCATGGTATTAGCTGTGTACATACCACCACAGCCACCAGGGCCAGGACAGGCATTACATTCAAGACGTTTCACGTCCTCAGCTGTCATGTCACCGTGGTTCCATTTCCCGATCCCCTCAAAAACAGATACCAAGTCAATGTCTTTGCCATCAAGATTTCCGGGTGCAATAGTTCCACCATAGGCGAAAATAGCTGGAATATCCATGTTGGCAATAGCAATCATAGAACCAGGCATGTTCTTGTCACAGCCACCGATAGCGACGAAGGCATCGACGTTGTGACCACCCATCGCCGCCTCGATAGAGTCCGCAATGATATCACGAGATGTTAGAGAGAAACGCATACCAGGCGTTCCCATGGCAATCCCGTCCGCTACGGTAATGGTACCAAACTGAACAGGCCAAGCACCTGCCGATTTGACACCCTCTTTAGCCAATTTCCCGAAATCATGCAAGTGAATGTTACATGGTGTATTTTCCGCCCAAGTCGAAATCACTCCCACAATCGGTGTTTCAAAGTCCTTATCTGTCATACCAGTGGCACGCAGCATGGCACGGTTTGGTGATTTAACCATGCTGTCATAAATGCTACTGCGGTGACGTTTATCTAATTCAGTCATTTGTTCCCTTCCGTTTCAGTTTTTACTATTATAGCACATTTTAAAGGCAATGAACAGAAGAAAATTCTTGAATTTTCAGAAAATTCTATACAGTGATATTTTCTTTAAAAATGTTACATTTATTTCTTGACTTTCTAAAACAAAGTGATATCATTTAGATATCATATAGCAGGAGGTCATTCTTATGACTGAAAAACTCATCAATTCAAAACCAAATGGTGTATTTGCATTGATTCTCATTGAGTTGACATTCGTACTTGGTATCTTTATATTTATAATGGGTGCTGGTTCAGAAAACGTTTTTGGAATTATTATCGGACTTTTATTAAGCTTAATTGCAGGCCTAGCTCATGCTGGTTTAAAAGTTGTCAAACCTCAGGAAGCTCTGGTTTTGACCCTCTTTGGTAATTATACAGGTACCATCAAAGAACCTGGTTTTTACTTTGTCAATCCTTTTAGCATAGCAGTCAACCCTGCAAACCACACTCGACTTGGTCAAAGTGGTGATGTTAGCACAAAATCTCCTTTTTCAGGAATGAAATCATCAAATGGCAATGATGTAAACCTTGAAATTGGCAAGAAACAGATTTCTCTCAAAGTTATGACTTTGAGCAATTCCCGTCAAAAGATTAACGATTGCTTAGGTAACCCTGTTGAAATTGGAATTGCGGTAACTTGGAGAGTTGTCGATACCGCTAAGGCAGTCTTCAACGTTGACAACTACAAGGAATATCTCTCTTTGCAGTGTGATAGCGCCCTTCGTAATATTGTCCGCATCTATCCTTACGATGTGTCTCCCAATGTAGATACTACAGGGGATGGACAAGCAGATGAAGGAAGTCTCCGTGGCTCTAGCGAAATTGTAGCTAACCGTATTCGTGAAGAAATCCAAAGTCGCGTAGAAGATGCTGGCTTGGAAATCCTTGAGGCACGTATTACTTACCTAGCTTACGCTCCAGAAATTGCAGCTGTTATGCTTCAACGTCAACAAGCATCTGCCATTATTGATGCCCGTAAGATGATTGTAGACGGCGCTGTAGGAATGGTTGAAATGGCACTAGAACGTCTCAATGAAGGAGAGTTGGTAGAACTTGACGAAGAACGAAAAGCTGCCATGGTTTCAAATCTCCTAGTCGTTCTCTGTGGTAATCATGATGCACAACCAATTGTCAACGCAGGAAGTCTTTACTAAAGATGGCTGAAGCTAAAAAAAAGCAGATCCCCCTTCGACTCTCAACAAAGTTATACGCTACACTCGCATCATGGGCAGAAGACGACTTTCGTTCAGTCAATGGGCAAATCGAATATCTCCTCACAGAGTGTGTCAAGCAACGGAAGAAAGACGGGAAATACGTCTCAGAAACCATTGATGAACCATTCGAAATTGATATTTAATCTATTTTCCTATCCAGAACAGTGGGTAGGAAAATTTTTTTATCTTTTTTTGTCAAGTAACTTTACTTTACAAAAAAGTTTTGATATACTATTAAAGTTGATGAAGATCACAAGATTGAATCGAATTTAAATACCTAAAGGAGAAATCAAAATGGCAGTACCTGCACGTCGCACTTCAAAAGCGAAGAAAAACAAACGTCGTACACACTACAAAGTAACAGCTCCATCTGTAAACTTTGACGAAACTACTGGAGATTACTCACGTTCTCACCGTGTATCACTTAAAGGATACTACAAAGGACGTAAAATCGCTAAAGCTGCATCAGCTGAATAATAGAAGGGAGATACCATGCGCGTAAATATCACACTTGAACACAAAGAATCTGGTGAACGCTTGTACCTTACTTCTAAAAACAAACGTAACACTCCAGACCGTCTTCAATTGAAGAAATACTCACCAAAACTTCGCAAGCACGTTGTGTTTACAGAGGTTAAGTAAGCATTCAATACGAATCAATACATAAGAAAAACTCTGATTTGAACTACACCTCAAAAGTTAGACAGAAAAACCTAACTTGGGGTGTTTTATTATAATGAAATTAATTTTATCGAAAGCAAAGTTAAAGGAATGGAGTAATTTTAAATGGTGAACGGTCAATCAATAGTTTAATGAGGCATATAAGAAATAACCATGGAATTACTATATATGGTTCTAAACATAAAAAACATTTACTTAGAATGGGTTATTACCATGGTTATAAAGGATATCGTTTTTATAAATCTAGACAAAGATTATTCAGATTAAGTAACTTTGATGAAATAATAGCTATTTATAACTTTGACACAGCATTAAAAGATTTACTATTCTCGCCTTTAGTTTCTTGTGAAACATCTATTAAAAATTATATTTTAGATGAATTAGTAAGCAACAGTGACCCAACATTTGAAGACATATACATTAAAAAATTAGATGATTATATATATTTTAATACTAATCAAAGGACAAATATGCTCAAAAAACGTTTGTATCTTCAAAAAAATATTCATAGTAGCATTCACATGAACTATGATAAGAATAAAATGGTTACACATAAAATTAATTCAGGAAATCAGATTCCTTTGTGGATAGTATTTGAAATTCTCTCGTTTGGGAAACTCGGTGATTTTGTTAAGCAAATGAATAGAAATTACCGAATAAATGTGCTTAATATACTTGGAATCCGTGACCCTATGGATACTGATGGAAGTCATCTAACAAATCATATATTTATTTTAAACGAATTGAGAAATGCGATTGCACATAATCATATTATTTTTGATACTCGTTTTAAGAATCGTCATATCAATCAAACACTTTTGAACGATATGAGTATAAAATATAACAATGCAAATATAATATTTAATTCGATCGTAGACTATTTCATGCTTATAGTCATGTACTTAAAGGCATTTGGTTATTCAAAAACAGAATTAAGAAGGTTAATCAGAGATTTTAAACAGATTGTGGATAATTTAAATACTGAAATCCCAAGTAGTGAATTCAATAGAATTCTCGGATCGAATATATACAATAAAATAAATAGTATTAGTAATTATGTGTGACTTTTTACTTACACTACTTGACAAAAACTGAGATAAAATGATATAATTCTTTTATTGATTGCAGTATAGATTATTAGAGACTATACTAGATGACTTGTGAATTTATTTCAGGAGTCATTTTTTTGTGTTTTTAAAATCTTGAGTATACAATATAAGTGCACAAAAACCTTAGATTTATTTCTATGGGCTTAGTTATAAAAGAGAATAGGCGGAACCGCCGAATGTCGCCCCCACTAGCTAAGTAGCGCGTTGGTAATAGATATTTTGTGTCCTACTATATAGCTATACTTTCATGCCACTAATTCTTGTTATTACATAGAGACAAACAAATTAATTATTCCAAGCGATTCCTGATAATTTTACTATATTACAAAGATAATACAGTAGTCGTTTTAACATCGAGATGAATTTTTCCTGTTACCTAATAGTATCCTTTTAGGTTAATTACCAATTATTTATGAAATTCTCTGTATGCCATATGTTACTGTTCTATACATAATTAGTCTTTTATAACTGATACGGAACCATTTGAGCTAATTGCTCGACAACAGTCTGTATAAACTTCGATAAAATCATATCCTCCATGTAAAGCAATGCTTTTGGCTTTATCGAGTCCACCAGGTAATATCTCTCCTCGTTTATAATGCTCAATGATTTCTCCAACTAAGTCTAGGGTGTGCGCTTCGTAAGGTGCTCCTAAATAACATTTTGCTACAAAACCTAGGAGAATTCCATTAATATCCACATCTGGGAATTCCGACTTGATTGTATTAATAATTTCATTTACTTCCTTTTTATTATGAACATGTCCTCCTGCATCTAGTTGATGAATAGCATCCATATATTCTTTAGACCGTGATTTTCTTAGAAGCCTATCTAAACTCAATTTATCTATCTGTGGTTGTTTTAAGTTAGAAGTCATGATATGGCTTGCTTGTGTTTGTTTTTGGGATTGGTATGGATTTAACATTGGTCTAGGCATCTATTTTTCTCCTAATCGTGTTATAAGTTATATTTTGCAATTTAAGATTCCTTTTAATGGTACTCTCAGAATAGATCTTCATTTAAGGAATTATAAAAATGGACACGAAACTGAGATTACAGTTACCGTGTCCAAATAATGAACTTATTAAACAAGTACTTTTCTTGTTTTAAGTCCACTTTGTTTATGAACAAGTCCCTCTCCACCGATTGGTTTTCCAGATGCAGGAACAGCTCTTTCTTTCCCCCAATCTCTAATAGCCTCAATTTTTTCTGGGCTAGTTTGAGAGAGGGGGACTACATTATTGAAGGCATTCATGATATTCTCTTCGTTGAGAATAAAACTGTTATTAGCGATAGCTCGGTAAGCTAAATCTCTAACTGTCGATTCTAAGTCCGCACCAGTGAAACCATCACTTATTTGAATGATATTATCAGAAAAATCTCCTTCAAATTCTAGACTTAAGTATTTTTTAAAATACAAAGCAAGTATTTCTTTACGCTCATCTGCAGTAGGTAGATCAACAAAGAATAACTCATCAAATCTTCCTCGACGGAGAAGTTCTGATGGAAGCATAGACACATCATTAGCTGTTGCAACTACAAAAACTTGTTTTTTGCATTCTTGCATCCAGAATAAGAATTGACCAACCATACGAGTAGATACACCGCCATCATTAGCGCCTCCAGTAGCTCCTGATAGTCCTTTTTCTATTTCATCAATCCATAAAATACATGGAGATACATTCTCAGCGGTAGTTAGAGCATCTTTGAGTTGCTGTTCAGACTGACCTACATAACTTCCTTGAACCGTTGCAAAATCTAAACGATATAATGGAAGTTTCCAGTTAGCAGAAATTGATTTAGCAGATAAAGATTTTCCGCATCCAGGGACACCTACTAGGAGTATTCCTCTAGGTGGTTGCAATCCTTTCTCACGTAACATATCTTTCTTTTCGGGAGTTAGTAGTTCTTTCTTTTCATTAAGCCACTTCCTTAATCCTTCAAGTCCTCCAACATCCTTTACAGAATCATCTACAACGATTTTTTCTAGACCAGAGATATCAGAGAATAGGCGATCTTTTGCAAATCTTATCTCATCTAAATCAGATTTTCTTATGCACTTATTTGCAATCAAAGCAGCGATAACGTTCTCCGCCTCAATTCTAGTTACCCCATTGAGAGCTGCTGCAGCTTCTCGAATATCGGAGTTGTCCCATTCAATCTGGATATCGTTTCTATAGTCGTCAATGTATTCTTGAATTATTGAGTACATTTCCTCTTCGTTAGGTAAATCTATTTTTACTGTCATACCTTGCCGTTGAAGTTGATTCCAAATAGGGGTATTGGTAAAAACTATTACAACGCCTCCAGTTTCATTGGCTAGATTGACCAGTGCTAAGACTTGTTTAGAATCGCTATTTTCATTACTAAGATCCGGAACTTCTGTCAGTACAATAGTTTGGTATTGTTTCTTTTGCATTTGGTCCGTCATGTAATCTATTGCACCATAAATAGATTTATCATCGTTAACATTCTTACCAGAACTAAGATCATACACACCTTTGGTGAGAGTATATACGTTGAACGGAAGTTGTAATTCTTCAGATATTTCCTTTAACATATCTAATGTTCTACTTGGCTCAATGGTATTGATAGCAATAAAAGGAATTCTTGCAAGTGAATATCTCGTAAGAAGTTCTTTGCTTTTTACTATATTGCTCATTTACTGTTCACCTTTATTTAAAAAAGAATTAATTTTATGATTTCTAATAATACTTGACATTTTCCCGCTTCGGTCCTGTTTTGCGGATTCTTCTAAAGATTTTTGCATACTATTAGCTTGTTCTATAACGAGATTTAGGTAGTGTTGTCGCTCTTTATCCGGAATTACAGGAAGATTGATTGCTTCAGCTAAGAACGTCATTTCTTTTCTCAAAGAAAGAATTGCTTGAATAATAGCTCCCTCGTATCCTTGGGATTTTAGTAAATCATTTTGAAACTTATCTGAAGCTACATTCATACGGTAATTAACAGCGTCAATTAACTTTGTAGAGAAACGTTCTGCCACACCGTATTGCCATTCGATAGTTCCAGATTTCATCATTTTTAAAACTGTTTCATCATCATCTTTGTTTTTAAAAATAGCTAAGACATTTACCCATTCTGCATATGTTTGTGGTTTATTCATTATTTTTGCCGTTTCCTTCTGACTAGCAATTGTGGGGGCACAATATCCCATGAAGGGAGTCCCTCAGCAAACACGCTCATAGGTTCTTCAGTGATATCTTCTTCAGTATTAATGCTCTTAAATGGAGTGGTGTTATTAGATGATAGCTTACTATCGCCTTTATATTTTTCATCCATGTCAATTACCTCCTCAAATTTTAATCTTTCTATTAGATGATGCCAACTTGTTTACATATTGTTCAGGTCTTATTTGTTCGAGGAAATCAAGAACTTTAGTGCTTTCAGCATCTCTCTCTGCGAATTCAATTCTAAAGTCTACAATTTCAGCTAGAGTAGCTCTTATAATTTGTTCACCATTCACTCTTTTATTCTCGTATTGTTCTTCAATTTTCTTGCGATTCGTTTCAATGTTTTCAATATTAGATTTATGCTTAAGAACCATAACAATCCCCGCTATAATAGCTATTAAACCTAAGAAAATATTCCCAAAAATCATCATTAAACCAATTACTCCGATAGCTATACCACCATACAAAAGGAATTTATCAAATAAACTTGGGAAGTAGTTTGACAAAGTTTGTTCTTTTTCAGAGTCAATCTGAGAATTGAATTTTTCAATCAACTCGTTTTCGTTTTGGCCATCTGTTGATTTATCATTAAAAGTATCCACATTAATTTCAATTTCGTAAGGAATCTTCATGCGATTTTTTGCAGTAACGTCATTATAAGCGTTTGTTACCCAATCACGAGAAAGAGCCAATGCAAATTTTTGGGTTGATATACTTGAGTGAGAAGATTCGGGTTTCAAATGCAGTCACTTCAATATTCATGTTTTGATGAGCACGGTTGTCATCTCCTCCGAAGTCAACCACAAACTGCTCGAATTTTTCTTGTTTTCGAAGAGCTAATTCTTCGTTGTCAAAATCAGTCACAAGTGTGTCTAAAATATCATCTAATTGATTTTTGACGCTTTCTGTAGAACCTTTTTTCTCAAAAATATCGGTTAGGTAGTTTAGCATTTGTTCATGAAGATGAGCCCCTTCGAGAATATCCTCTAGTACAGGCCAACTATCACTATATTTTCTTAGGTTAGGGTATAAATCTTCATCTATTTCGCTTCTTTTTAAGTTAATAGCTTCGGACCATTGTTCTGTTTGCTGTTCAGTAAAACCAGGTTTTTCTTCAAGTCGGCTGAGCCATTCATTCATTTGACGTGAGATAACTCCTTCGGTATCAGCTCCCAAGAGTCCACTTGCAAAAGCATCTAAGATAATTATAGAATTTCTGTCGAGATTTTCTTCATCTTGATTAGCTAGATAACGTTGAGTCCACTTAAGGCATGCGTTCTTTCTGTTAGCTCTTCTACAAATTAAGGCAAAGAAAAGGGAGGTTTTTTCATCGTTTCGTTTAATCCCTTCCTTGACTGCTTTTTCAGCTAACTCGGGTTGATTATTTATCCATGCTGCTAATGCAACTAAGCATGGAGCAAGCCAGTAACCTGGAGTTGATATCATTAGTTCTTCTGTTGCAGTGCTGATTGTTTCCTTTTTGACAATTCCTAAATCATCAGCTTGTAAAATCCCTGTGGTAGTACGACGAACAATATCATAATGTCCATATTTCTTCTCAATTTCCTGACGGATTTTTACCAGTCGAGTTTCAGCTTGTCCTAATCTATTAGCTTTTTGTTGGATATTCACAAATTCATGAAATTCTTGTGCTAAACTACCAATTTCATCATAAACGATTTGAAGATTTTCGTTTGCTACATCAACTCTAGCATCAATTGTTCGTAATCCTTCATGGATAGAGCGCAAACTTTTCTCGATTTCACGAAGATCAGCTTGATGTATTATTCTTTCAGCCATAATATCCCCCTTGTTAATGATTTCCAAATTAATTAGAAAAAATTTTGACTAATTTTCTAAATAAACTATCTTAAAATCATTTTGATTTTTTCCTTATAGAAAAAGAATATCATAATTATTTTATTAATTCAACTTATCATAAGAATGAAGCGAAAGTATTTGATTCGCGCTGACCTTATAGTTACTCGATAGGTATTTTTGGTATATAGAAATCGATTATCATATCAATGAGGCTCTGGCGCTTAGCTGGTCTGATATCGACCTAGAGAATGCAACCATTAGCATTACAAAGACACTAAACCATCTAGGGCAAATCAATAGCCCAAAATCAAAAGTAAGCTATCGGGATTTAGATATAGATCAAGCAACTGTATCAATGCTTAAAGCTTACAAGGTTAGACAAATTCAAGAAGCTTGGAAAATTAGTAAAACTGAAAATGTGGTATTCTCTGACTTTATCCATGAATACCCTAATAATCAAACCTTACAAACTAGATTAAGAACTCACTTTAAACGTGCTAACGTTCCTAACATTGGTTTTCATGATTTTCGCCATACTCACGCTAGTCTCTTGCTTAACTCTGGAATACCTTACAAGGATCTCCAGCATCGTTTAGGACCTTCTCAATTATCTATGACTATGGATATATACAGTCACCTCTCAAAAGAGAACGCAAAAAATGCCGTCTCATTCTACAAAACTTCACTAAAAAGTTTATAACTGAACAAACCCAGAAATCAACCTTTTAAGACAAAGCAAAAAGCCCACTGTTGTAGGCTTTCTGTAAGATATTTCTTAAAATTAAAGCATTTTGTTGTAGAATTCAACGACAAGTGCTTCGTTGATTTCTGGGTTGATTTCGTCGCGTTCTGGCAAGCGAGTCAATGAACCTTCCAATTTTTCAGCGTCGAATGATACGAATGCTGGACGTCCAAGAGTTGCTTCAACAGCTTCAAGGATTGCTGGAACTTTCAATGATTTTTCACGAACTGAGATCACTTGACCTGGAGTTACGCGGTATGATGGGATATCAACACGTTTTCCGTCAACAAGGATGTGACCGTGGTTTACGAATTGACGAGCTTGACGACGAGTAGTCGCAAGGCCAAGACGGTAAACAACGTTATCCAAACGGCGTTCCAAAAGAAGCATGAAGTTGAAACCTAGGATTCCGCCTTTGATTTTTGTAGCTTGTACGAACAAGTTACGGAATTGTTTTTCACCTACACCGTAAGTGAAACGAAGTTTTTGTTTTTCAGCCAATTGCAAACCGTATTCTGACAATTTAGAACGGTTGTTTGGTCCGTGTTGTCCTGGTACGTAGTTACGACGTGCCAATTCTTTACCTGTACCTGTAAGTGAAAGGCCAAGGCGACGAGCTTGTTTCCAAGATGGTCCTGTATAACGTGACATGTGTATGTCCTCCTGATATAAATAATATTTCGGTGGAAATAGTCACTTAGAAAGCCCTGATTCGTGCAGATGCCCTTCGCCTAAACAGCCAAGGTTACTTGTCATAAGACACCTGTTGACGTGCTTCATGCTTTCCTGCTGCTATTTCACACAAAGGCTATTGTACCATGAAAAGCTAGATTTGTAAAGAGATTTTACGCCTTTATTTCAAACTAAGGCTGAATGTAAACTTGCTTCCTAAGCCATATTGACTTTCTGCTGTGATTTCGCCACCAAGCTGATGGGCTAGTTCGCGTGCAATCGCAAGACCTAAGCCATGCCCACCCGTCTTCATATTGCGCGAAGTTTCCACACGATAAAGTCGTTTAAAGATCTTTTCCAAATCTTCAGGAAGGATCCCCTGACCCTCGTCTTTCACACTGATTGTCAGCTCTTGTTCTGTTAATTGGGCAAGAACCTCGATTCTGGTTCCTGGTTCTGAATATTTAAAGGCATTGTTTAACAAATTAACCAGAATACGAGAAAGTTTGTCAGAATGGCTCTTGATTTTCGCCGACTCAGGTGATACTTGAATGTAAACATCTCGCTCCTCTTGTTCAATCTGGAGTTGAAATTCACTCATTGACTCAATCAACAGTTGATCTAAAAAGACCTCTTCGACTTCTTCATCAGCAGTATCTTGAGGTTGTGTATTGAGAGTCAAAACATCCAATTCCTCCACTAGCTTGTTTAGACGCTCGGTTTGCCGACCAATCGTGGCTAAGTAGTGGAGCCGCTCCTCTTCTTTAATCACTCCATCTAGAATTCCCTCCACAGTAACCTGAATGGAGGTAATGGGAGTTTTAATATCGTGAGAGAGTTGCGCAATCATCATTCTCTTTTCTTGCTCGCTCTCATCAAGTGATTGAAAGGTAGCTTGCAAATTGTGAGACATGTCATTAAAAGCCTGGCCCAGCTCTTGAAATTCTAATGGTCCTTTGGTTTCGATTTCTGTGCTGAAATCCTTGCTGGCTATATCCTGAGCTTGTTTTTTCAAATGTTTCAGAGAAGAGAACACTGGCGACAAAAGAAAGATGCTCACTGCAGCGCCAATGAAACTAGCAATCAAGGTCATTCCAACGAGAAAGTAAACTTCACTTTTCTCAATCAACATTCGTTGAACTGCCCAGAAAACGACCAAAATCGTTAGTAGAGTCGACACTAGATACCCCACTAAAATATAGTTTTTTAATTTCATTTTCTACCTCTTGGTTTTTCCATCTTATAGCCCAAACCCCAGACAGTTTTGATAGAGGGAGCATTTGAATTCGTATACTTGGTCAACTCTTGCCTCAAAGCATGGATATGAACATTGAGTGTATTGGTATCATCCACATAGTCCTCTTGCCATACCTTCTCGTAAAGTTCCGTCTTTGAAAAGACTCTCTCGGGATTGCTGGCTAATATCCATAGAAGTTCAAAGGATTTTACTGTCAATTCCAAAGGTTGATCCCCAATGCGAACCTCATGAGTCACATGGTTGATTACCAAGTCACCAAACTCGATCTGTTCTGTCTCTCTTCCACGGCTAAGGCGACGCAAGATATTATTCACTCTTAAAACCAATTCGCGTGGGCTAAAGGGTTTGACTATAAAATCATCTGCCCCCAAACTTAAGCCATAAATCTTATCCTGTTCGCTTGTCTTAGCAGTTGTAAAGAGGAAGGGTTGATCCGGAGCGATATACTGAACTTCACTGATAAAATCATAACCATCCATATTGGGCATCATGATATCTGTGATAATGAGGTCGATAGATTTTTTTCTGAAAAGCTCTAATCCCTCCTTACCATCATGGGCAACCAAAACATCGTAACCGGCCTGTATAAGATAGCGGTTTTGAATATCTAGAATATCTATCTCATCATCAACCAGCAAAATTGTCTTTTTCATCTGACACTCCTTCGATAAAAACAGTGTTATACTTGCTTTAGTATAACACTATTTTACCTAATGTTTAAGTGATTTGAATCTTAATCTTCTCGTTTGCTTGTCAAACCCAAAAGTCCAACAAGCCCTGCCAAGGCTAGACCAAAGATACCAAGGCCAGCTGTAGCCGTTTTAGCTTCCCCAGTATTTGGTAGCATCGCTTTATCATCTTTTTTCATCATATTAGCCATTGGGCTAGAAGCTGGTTGATCTACTTTCATATCTGACATATGGTGATTTGTACCCATCATACCCTCAGTCATACCTGTAGAGCCTGTTTCAGAAGACTTCGTATTCATCTGACCTTGTTGAGATGGTATTGTCGCCATTTCTTTTCCATGAAGCTGGATCGTTACTTGACGAGTAGCAATCAGATTGGTCAAATCAGGTTTGCCATCTTTAGATCCATAGACTTTAACAGTAGCTAGATATGTATGGGTTCCGTTAGCTCGAAGTTGATCCAGCAAGGCCTGACCATCTTTGCCAACCGTATTGCCATTCAAATCCACTTCGTAGAAATATTGACCTTTAGCCAAGCCTTCAAGTGGCAATAGAGCAGGATTTTTAGCTGTTCCGTTGTCTGACCATGGGGCTTTGTCTGAAGCTTTTAACAAGAGGCGAGTCAACATACCATCTCCACCAAAAGCTTCGTATGGAATAACTTGGTTGACACCGGCCAAGAATGGACCTGGAACATTTGCTTTTTCAAGGTAGCTAGCTGGAACATCAATCATGTCTTTGACATTGTTAACAACAGAGTCTTTAACCTGATTTGGTGTGGTCAAGCCATTCAAATTAACAGTCAAATCTTTAGTCGCTACGAGGTTAGTTAAGTCAGGCTTGCCGTCTTTTGCACCGTACACCTTGATGGTAGCCTTATAGCTTTGAGTGCCATTTTGTTTCAAGAGGTCAAGCAACTCTTTATCCGATTTGCCTTGGGTGCCTGCTAAATCCACTTCATAGAAGTAAAGGCCTTTCCCCAATTTCTCTACTGGTGGGAGAGCGGGATTTTTAGCTGTTCCGTTGTCGGACCATGGAGCCTTGTCGGATGCTTTCAAGATAAGACGAGTCAACATGCCATCTCCAGCGAAGAATTCGTATGGAATAACTTGGTTGACACCAGCTGTAAATGGGCCTGGGAAATTAGCTCTATCCAAGTAAGAAGCTGGGACATCTACTGTATCTTTGGTATTGTCAGCCACACCTTTTTGCACTTCAGCTGGAGTGGTTAAACCATTCAAATTAACAGTCAAATCCTTAGTCGCTACCAGATTAGTTAAGTCAGGCTTGCCGTCTTTTGCACCGTACACCTTGATGGTAGCCTTATAGCTTTGAGTGCCATTTTGTTTCAAGAGGTCAAGCAACTCTTTATCCGATTTGCCTTGGGTGCCTGCTAAATCCACTTCATAGAAGTAAAGGCCTTTCCCCAATTTCTCTACTGGTGGGAGAGCGGGATTTTTAGCTGTTCCGTTGTCGGACCATGGAGCCTTGTCGGATGCTTTCAAGATAAGACGAGTCAACATGCCATCTCCAGCGAAGAATTCGTATGGAATGACTTGATTGACACCAGCTGTGAATGGACCTGGGAAGTTAGCCTTGTCCAAGTAAGTGGCTGGGACATCTACTGTGTCTTTGGTGTTGTCAGCCACACCTTTTTGGACTTCAGCTGGGGTGGTCAAACCATTCAAGTTGACATCCAAATCTTTAGTCGCTACCAGATTAGTTAAGTCAGGCTTGCCATCTTTCGCACCGTACACCTTGATAGTAGCTTTATAGCTTTGTGTACCATTTTGTTTCAAGAGGTCAAGCAACTCTTTATCAGATTTGCCTTGGGTGCCTGCCAAGTCTACTTCGTAGAAGTAAAGGCCTTTGCCCAATTTTTCTACTGGTGGGAGAGCGGGATTTTTAGCTGTTCCGTTGTCGGACCATGGAGCCTTATCAGAGGCTTTCAAGATCAGGCGAGTCAACATGCCGTCACCAGCGAAGAATTCGTATGGAATGACTTGGTTGACACCAGCTGTAAATGGGCCTGGGAAATTAGCTTTATCCAAGTAAGAAGCTGGAACATCTACTGTATCTTTGGTGTTGTCAGCCACACCTTTTTGCACTTCAGCTGGAGTGGTCGCTGGTTGCGCTTCACTGGCTTCACGGTCTTGTCCAGAAACTGTAGACTCAGGACTTTCCACAGGTTTAACTGCATCTTCTGTTTGTTTCTTAGAGTCAGGTTGTGCTTGCACTTCTTCTTTTGGTGCTACTACTGGCTCTTTAGCAGTTTCGTCCACTTTTTCTGAAGAGCTTGTGGTATCCACACTTGCTTTAGGTGTTGGAATAGACTGTTCTGAAGGAAGAGCTACATCGACTGCTTTTTTGAGAACCTCTGCTGGTAAGTCGCTCTTTTCACTAACCGAAGCAGCGTCTGGCACGACTTGGGCAGGAGTCGGATTGACGACATCAGCACGTGCAGAACTTGGTTGACCAACTAGGACAAAGAAGCCACTAGCCACAACAACTGAAGCAACACCGACACTGAGACGGCGAATAGACCAACGAGTATATCTCTGATTTGGATTGAATTTCATAGGATTCTCCTTAGAGTTTTCTTTTTTTTATGACTCTAGTATAATCTCCTAAAATTAAAAAGGATTAAGAAAAAGTTAAAATTTTTCTTAAATCCCTCTTATAAAATACTTATATTGACTCGTTAATTATTAGGAAAGGAGTAGCCTTTCCTCTCCTACTCACTCAGTTCAGCTAGGGTATCCAAATGTTGGTTATTAATGACTGCCATGATGTAGGTATCTGCTTGCAAGAGGTCATTAGGTCCGAATTGGACATCCAGAGGAGCATTTTCGTAGGCACGAAAACCTAGTACGTTGAGGTTGTATCGCCCACGTAAATCTAACTGACTGAGGCTTTTACCAGTCCACGATTGGGGGATTTTCATCTCGACAATCGATACATTCTTGTCCAACTGAAAGACGTCTACGCTGTTATGAAAGAGGATAGTCTGTGCCAATGAGCGCCCCATCTCAAATTCTGGTGAGATGACTGCGTCCGCTCCAATTTTTTCCAACACCTTTTTAGCTGTATGGCTTTTGACCTTGGCAATAACGGTCGGCACTCCTAGACTCTTGCAGTGCATGACCGCGAGAACACTGGACTCCAGATTTTCACCCGTTGCGACAACTACGGTATCACATGTGTCAATCCCCGCTGATAGAAGGAGCTCTTCATCCGTGATATCTCCAACTACTCCACGCGCCAGCACAGGTTCAAATTGATTAATGCGTTCCTCGTGGTCATCAATAGCAATGATATTCATGTCATGCTTGGCTAGGGCAGCCAAAACACTGCTCCCAAAAATTCCCAAGCCTAAAATTCCAATTGTCCGATCTGACATCGTTTTTCCTTTCTTATCCGATGGTGATATCTGCTTTCATATAGTGAATCGTGTCTTTCTTGTCTGGCTGATATTCTGCTAAGCTGACCAGTAGTGTCAAAGGACCAATACGGCCAATAAACATCAGCAACATAACGATACTGAGGGCTAACTTACCTAACTCCGGCGTTAAATTTGCCGTTACCCCAACAGTTGCAAGTGCTGAAATGGTCTCAAACATGAGGTAGATAAAGCGCGGATTTCCTTCTGCGGTTACCCCTAGCAGAATCAAGCCCAGCAAGAAGGTCAGCAAGAAGATAATAAAGACACTGAAAGATTTTTGCACGGTTCGAGGTTCAATAGTTCTCCGAGCCACATTGGCATGAGGCAAGCCCAATAGTTCGCTACGAGCAAAGACCAACAAGACAAAGAAGGTCGTAATCTTGAGCCCCCCTGCTGTCCCTCCAGGCGCCCCTCCCAGAAACATCTGCAAGATGTAGATCAATAAGGTAACTGGTCGAGCCTGGGTGTAGTCAATTGAAGCAAAGCCTGCCGTTCTCATGCTGACGGTCTGGAAGAAACTAACCAGCAGTTTCTCTGGAGCGCTGAGATTTCCAATCGTCCCAGGATTGTTCCACTCAATTAAGAGAGTCGATACTGTTCCAAAGAGCAGAATTCCCGCCGTTAAAAAGAGAACCAGCTTGGTATGGAAACGCAGGCGGCGTTTTTTCTTCTTCCCAAACTGGGTCGCTAGGTCAAACCAGACCATAAATCCTAGACCACCCGTGATAATCAATCCTGCAATCACTAGATTGATCAAGGGGTCCGTTTGAAAGGCTACCAAACTCGTACTTCCAAAATTATCAAATCCAGCATTGCAGAAAGCTGAAACAGCCAAAAAGATAGAGGTTAAAATCCCTCGCCCCCAGCCAAATTCGGGGATAAAGCGGAAACTCAAGAGAAAGGCACCAATTCCTTCCACCAGAAAAGTCGTCAGAAAGATTGAGCGGATGAAGTCCTTTAGAGACTGGGTTTCTCCATAACTGAAACTTTCTTGAATGGTCTCACGACCACGAAGGCTGAGCTTTTGCTTGCCTTGGATATAAAAGATTCCGATAAAGGTCATGAGACCCAATCCACCGATCTGGATCAAGAGCATGCAAATCAACTGGCCCCAGATATTGTAAGTAGAGGCTACCGGCTGGGTAAAGAGCCCTGTCACACAGACCATGGACACGGTCGTAAAGAGATGGTCAAAGTAGGTCGCTTGTGACGTTTCTGCTTGCACAAAGGGGAGACTTAAAAGAAGCGAACCTAAGAAGATTACTAGGGCAAAACTTAAAAAGATGCGACGGGCTGGCGATAAACGTCCCAGTGTCGTCCTGATTTTTTCCAAAAAAGATTTGAATAACATAACTACATTCTACCATAAAAACAGTCAGAACACTCACATGTGGTGCACAATGGCAAGACAGAGTTCGAGTGCCTTGTCAAAAGCTTCAGAGCCCCAGTCACGACTGTCGTAGTTGTCTAGATCCGCCAAGGAATCTGCGGTAAAGAGCAATTCCCCCCAGACAACCCCACGTAGTTGGGCAACTGCCGCAAGAGCAGAACACTCCATCTCCACAACAGCACAGCCTTCTTCCTTGCGATAGGCAACTTTTTCAGCCGTCTCTCGATAAAAACCATCTGTCGTCCAGGTCATGACCTCCTCGTAAGGAATGCCTCTTTGTTCCAAGACTTGCTCAATGGCAGAGATAGCCTCAATCTGCATCTCCATATAACGAGAAGGCGCTACATAGTGGTAGCTGGTCCCCTCATCTCGCAAAGCGCGAACAGGGACGAGAAAGGCATTTTCCTCTATATCGGCTAGGACACCACAGGTTCCAGTGGAAATGATTTGCTCCACACCATAGCCAATCAACCAATCCATAAACTGGGCCGCTGGGGCAGAGCCCACGGGCGCCTGGGCTAGACAGATCTCCTCGCCCTTGTAGTTGAGGACATAGACTGGATAAGTCTTGGTGGCCGAAACGAACTCACCAACACAATCCGCCCCTACTTCCTGAGCGTAGCGGTCAATCTCCTCCTCCAAAAATGCATAGATGCACTTCTTTGGCAACTTTAAATCTAGCCCCTCGTGATTTGGCATAAGGACCGCCTGAGGATTGTCATCAAACTCTAAAATGGGAATCGCATGTTTCTGAATCATAGCCCACCTCCTCTAATTTTGTACTATTGTATCAAAAGCTGACGAAGTGTCAAGGAGTTGACTTTAGCAAGCCAGTAAACTCCTCTTCCATACACTTGAGAAATCGTTGCGCCGCTGGAGAAGTCGGTTTCTGTTTTGGCAAAGTGATTGAGGACTTATAAAAACATATCAAATCCAATAACAAAAAAGACATGAATCTGAAATAAGCAGAACATGTCTTTTTTAGCTTGTTTGAAAGTCAAGTAAATAAACCTTAGTTCTTCTAGAACTCCCTTATTTCCACAAACCACCTAAAATCTGTTTTTCTAATAAGTCTAGGTCCTCTTCCTCTATTTCTCCGTTGTCACTAACGATATAAAGCTGAGCGAAGTAAGCCAACAACGGGCCAACACAAATACGAACCATTTGAGGAATCGTTAACTCTGGATTTACACGTGGATCTGCTAGCACTTCCTTATGAAGTACTCGAAGTTTATCTTGAATAGCATTCCAGATAAAAATCTGTTCATTTTTTAGTTTTTTATTTGAAAAACTCTCCTGCAGAATGATTT
Source organism: Streptococcus oralis subsp. oralis (assembly GCF_002096445.1). Lineage (GTDB taxonomy): Bacteria > Bacillota > Bacilli > Lactobacillales > Streptococcaceae > Streptococcus > Streptococcus oralis_N. The sequence continues at coordinate 61,244 of NZ_NCUK01000011.1, read as the reverse complement.
TCATCAAAGCACGATTTTTTTTGAGATAGCTCATACGATCATGGACGAGATAACGAACCCTCTCTTCTGTCGTTTCAAAAGCTAAGAGTTCCTCAAAAAAACTACCGAAAATGCCTGGGACTACAGGATGTAAAATAGCCGTCAGTAGATCATCCTTCGTCTTAAAATACTTAAACAAAGTTGCCTGGCTTAGTCCAGCACGCTCAGCTATGTGAAGAGTTGAGGTCCCATGGTAACTCCTGGTTGATATGAGATCCACTGCTGCCTGCATGATTTTTTTCTTTCCTTGAGGGTAATTCGCTTCTTCTAAGTAATCTTCAAACGATTCAAAAACAGTCTTATCCATCTAATCTTCACACCTTTTTAGCATTATTTATGTTGATTTCTAAACTTTACGATAACGACGCAATCCAACAATATTGAGAATTGTTAAAATGATCAAGAAAATCATTAAAACACCAAGATTTGACAAAATATCACCAAGATTGTGCCCGTAAAGAATAATCTGGCTTATTGCATCACCAGAATAGGTTAATGGCAAAAATTTCCCCACAGTTAGAGCCCATTCTCCCATGGATGACAATGGAATAATTCCTGAGAAAAAAAGTTGGGGCATAATCACGAGAGGAATAAATTGCATCATTTGGAATTCTGATTTTGCTAAAGTAGACAAGAGAATTCCAAAAGCTAGTGCTACAAGAGCCAGTACCACATTAACTATTATAACATTTAAAATACTTCCTACAACTTCTACATCTAGTAGCCAAATTGCTGCTAAAACGACAACTGCCGTTTGAAAAATCGCAATAATACCGTAAGACAACATATAGCCATAGACGATTTCAGATCGTTTCACTGGTGTTGCTAACAAACGTTCTAGTGTTCCACTGGTGCGCTCTTTCAAAAGTGCCATACCTGAAATCAAAAAGACAAAGAAGAAAACTACAAAACCTATCAAAACCGGAATCATACTGGTAAAGAAGCTTGTATTTTCATCTCCATACTGGTAAGACTCCTTGATTTCTGGTGTTTTTGCGTCCGAGTCCAATTGTGAAAGAGCTTGTTTAACACGAGATACTAACTGATCGGTGCCTTCACTGGCGATACTCGTTCGTAACACTTGTCGTATCATAGAGGTCTTGGAGGCATCTGTATTTGCGTAGTCGACCTGATACTCACCGTCTTTATAAGAAATCACAGCATCGACTTTTTCATTTGCTAGCGCTTCTTTGGCTTGATCTAAGTCTTGATAAGTCTCGACGTCCACATGATCGAGCTCATCCATTTTCGTTACCAAACCAGTTGGTAGATCCTGTGTTGCTAACTTGACATTCACGGTTGTACTAGCTGAAAACATGAGGTTCATCAACCACATGATAAAAACAGGTGCTATAAACATCAGGGCTAGAGTTCGTTTGTCACGAAGTAATTCTTTGATGACTTTTTTTGCAATCGCTATTGTTCTCATTTTACTCACCTTCTGCTTTTAAAAATACTTCTTCAATACTTGAAACTTGATAACTTTCTTTTAAGTGTTGCGGTGTATCAAAAGCAATGATTTTTCCACCTAATAATAAGCCGACCTTATCCGTCAACTCTGCTTCATCCATAACATGGGTAGTAACTAATATCCCTACCCCATTGTCTCTAAGCGCGAATAATTCTTTCCAGATTTTCTTTCGAAGAGAAGGGTCGATTCCAACTGTCGGTTCGTCCAAAATCAAGAGTTGAGGATTTCCTAAAAGCGCGATAGCCAGTGACAAACGCCGTTTCATTCCTCCAGAATAACCAGATACCGCCTTGTTTAAGTAGTCTGTCAGATCTACTACTTGAGCTATATAAGCAATTTCCGCCTTTAGGTCTTTTTTAGAAAGCCCCTTTAGCTGACCAAAAAATTCCAGATTTTCTTGGCCTGACAAGGACTCGTATAAAGCATCTGATTGGGCCATATAGCCAATATCTCCTAAAATATGGCGATTGGGCATAGTGTGATTTAACACTAAAGCTACGCCTCCATCAGCCTTTTCCATTCCTAACGTAGTCTTAATCATAGTTGATTTACCAGCACCAGACGGACCAATTAATCCTATAATTTCTCCTGTCTGCAATTCAAAGCTGACATGATTCAGAACTATTTGATGGTCAAAAGATTTTACTAAATCTTGTAAATGTAGTAATGTTTTCATTTACTTCCTCCTTGGTAAGTGATTACTCACTTTTTAAATCACAGAAGCTATTATAGTGAGTAACCACTCACTTGTCAAGAGAAAGGGTTAAATTCTTTAAAAAAAATAAAACACCAGATTCGTATCTGATGTTTATAATGCACATGTCTTATTTCTAAAAATGTTTTTGAACTTCCTCTCTATACTCCGAAATGGTCTTTCCTGTCCACTTTTTAAAGGCTCGTGAGAAGGAGGACACTTCTGAATAACCCAGCAGATAAGCCACATCATCCGTTGTCATGTCAGGATTTTTGAAGTAACCAAAGGCTAGAATCTTCTGCACATTTTGCAATTCTTGGTTAAACTTAGTGCCTTCTGCCGTCAGGTTTCGTTGCAAGGTCCGACTACTAATGCCGAGATTCGCTGCGATATCTTCGATACCAAAGGCACCGCTTGGGATGGCCTGGTAGAGTTTTTGCTGGACGAGACCTGTAAAACTCTCACTGGTCGTGGCTTCTGCCAAGCGCTCTTTGAGCTGTGGTTCTAGATAGTCCAACATGACATTATTTGCTGTCAGGAATGGCTTCTCCAAATCTGACTTTTTAAAGACCAGTTCATTGCCTTCCATGTTTTCTACATGACAGTCAAACACCTTCAGGCTGGCTTCTTCATAGACATATGGAGTCCCAACGTGTACTGGAGTGATGTTTTCTCCTGTCCCTGTCCGAATCAAATCGACCAATAACAACTGTTCATTGAGAAGGGCGAAACGAGGCAAGTCAAACCCTGGATAATCGAAGCGATAGCTCACACGGACAAGGTCCTCAAAGGTTTCAACGCTGACAACAATGGGACCCGTAATTTTCTTGTATTTGGCAAAATGCTCCATCGCTGCGAGACCATTTTTTGACGAAAGTGCCGCAAAGAAAGGAGGCATGAACATCTGAATATCCTTGATACGGCTCATGGCGATAATCTGCTCATCAGTAGCTACTTTGTCAAAAGCCGTCAACAGATGGTAGTAATCAAGGGTTGAAAGGTTCATCTCTTCCTTCCAAGTGGTATCTGGAAGATTGGCCAGTTCCAAAATCATATTCAGATCTAAGCCAATCAATTTTAAATTGTCAATATACTGCTGACTAAGACTCAGACGCATAGGGTTTCTCCTTTATATTAGGAAGCACGCTTCATGAGGGCATCAAACCAACGGTCTGGTAAGATAGCATGCAAGAATACCAATGGTTTAGCTCCCATACCTACTAAGTAGCGGGTTTTAGGACGATGGCTGTTGACTGCTTTGGAAATAGCGTTTGAAATCACTTTTGGATTTGACATCATATTGCCAGAGTATTGCTTCCGCATCCCTTCTGCTGCTTTAGTGGCTGCTGCTTCATAAGCACCACCTTTAGCTGATTCAGCGAGTTTATCAGCAGCGATGAAGCCCCAGTCTGTCTTAATTCCACCTGGTTCGATAATAGAGACATCAATTCCAAAATCAGCGACTTCCATACGAAGACCATCTGAAAAAGCTTCAAGTGCATACTTGGTCGCATGATACCAAGCACCAAAGTAAGATGCCAAACGACCACCCATTGAACCCACATTAATAATGCGACCTGATTTTTGCTTACGCATATAAGGAAGAACGAGTTGTGTCAAGCGAGCTAGACCAAAGATATTGACTTCAAACTGCATCTTGGCTTCTTCAATCCTTACATCTTCAACGGCACCGTATGAACCGTAGCCAGCATTATTGACCAACACATCGATACGATTTTCCTTGCTGATAATGATCTTAAGTGCTTCCTTGATGCTGGTTTCATCTGTAATATCTAAACGAACTGGTGTCACGCCAAAGGCTTCAAGTGGTTTCATGGCAGCCACACGACGGGCAGCGCCATAGACAATATGACCTTCTTTAGCAAGTTGTTCAGCAGTTTGGTAGCCGATACCTGATGAAGCGCCTGTGACTAAGATAACTTTTTTGTTTGACATGTTGATTTCCTCTTTTGTTTTATTTGATTGATGAGACTATTATACGATACAGAATCCGACAAGTAAATGACAGTTTCTGTCAACGGAATGACAATTTACGCCAAAAATTCTGCTAAAAACTATCTTTCTCATTTTATTCATTTTCTGTTATAATAAACTGTTAGAAATTTCAATGAAAGGCCTTCTTATGACAAATCTCATCAAACATAAACGCGTAGAGTTTAGCGAACTCTTTTATGATCTGGTCTTTGTCTACGCGATATCTAAAACGACTGCCCTTATCCATCATCTTCACCACGGAGTCTTATCATTAGATGCTATCTTCGGCTTCCTGATATCCCTTCTAGTTCTGGTCAATTCTTGGATGATTCAGACCGTCTACACGAATCGTTACGGAAAGAATTCTCTTTTCAATATGGTCGTCATGTTCGTCAATATGGCTATGCTACTCTTGATATCAAACATGATTACTAATGACTGGCAGTCCTATTTCCATGCCTTCTGCTGGACGATTGGAACACTGACCTTGACCTTATTTTCCCAATATCTGGTTGAATATCTGCGAAAATCTACCACGCCAGCCAACCGAAAAAGTATCAAGGGCTTTCTTTGGATGACAGGGCTCAGGACCTTGGCTATCTACATAGCTGCACTTCTTCCGATAGATTTTGGTATCTATGTCTATATGTTAGGGATTCTCTTGACCTTTATCATGCCCATCCTATTGACCCGAAAAGTTTCCCATTTTCAAATTAATCTTCCCCACCTGATTGAACGTATCTCGCTACTGGTCATTATTACCTTCGGCGAGATGATTATGGGTCTAGCGGATTTCTTTACACTGGAAAATTTCTCCATTCATTCTATCCTATACTTTATCATCATGGTCAACCTCTTTATGAACTATTTCGGTCAGTTTGACCATGCCATTGATGAAGAAGGTAATAATAAAGGAATCTTCTTGATTTATAGTCATTATCCGATTTTTATCGGCTTGATTATGGTGACTGTTTCTATGAGTTTCTTGGTCAATCCTGAAGCTCACCACCTCTTTGTGACTAGCTTCTTCTATACGGGTATTGGACTTTTCCAAGCTGCAGTCTTGTCAAATGGTCGCTTCAACAAGAGCTACCTTCGCTATGATAGAAAATTTTACGGTTCCCAAGCTGGGATTTTCCTTATCGGATTGGTACTTTCCCTGCTTTTCTCGGCTAATCCTACCATCGTCATTGCTATCGCAACTCTGATGACCTTGGCAATGGAAATCCATTTCACGCATTTTTATATAACCCGAACCAAGAAATTCTCAAGTCCTGATTGGAAGTTATTTTAGCTACAATCCATCTCTCAAACACAAAAACTCTCCCTTCTCTTTCGAGAAAGGAGATTCTTTTTTATCCTTGTCCGCCAGGGGCTGGACCACCACCTTGAGGGCCTCCATTTGGTCCACCGCCTCCAGGCATAGAGTTGACGATTTCCGTTTGTTTTTCGCCGTTGAGATAGATATCTCCACCTGTGTAGGTCGCTGTTCCATCAAAGTCAAATCCTGTTTGACCAGTCATTTTAATGGTTCCGCCTGTGACCGTGATATTGCCGTTTGAGTCGATTGGGTCTGTGTCTCCTTGGCCAACTTCTACTGTCAGGTTCCCACCGTTCATGGTGAAGAAGATTTCACTCTGTTGGGCATTTTTGTTGGCTGCATTAACCCCATCATCTGTCGAATAGATGGTAATGTCCCCACCGTTGATAGTGATGGACTTACCTTCAAGTCCTTCTGTCGAATTCTTGACGGTGTAGGTACCACTATCGATAACCAAATCACCTGATGCGTGGATGCCATCTTCTCCTGCTGTGACGGTGATGTTGTTGTTGGATAGGTACATGGTTCCGACTGAAGTATCCTCGTCATTGTCCACCTTTACGCCATCTTCTTTGGCATCGATGGTCATAGTCGTACCAGTGATGTTGAGTTCATCATTGACATTAAAGGCATCGCCAACTGCTGTGATGTTATAGGTTCCACCCGTGATGTGGAGGGTGTCGTTGGCCTTGATACCATTGTTCTTCTTGCCATCTACATTGAGAGTTCCTTTCCCGTTGATGGTCAAATCCACCTTAGAAAAGAGAGCTGCGTCTGCTTTTTCGTCACTGTTAGAGCTTGAGTCAGAGAGACTGTTGGTGGTTCCCTCTGCTAGAGTCAAGTAGACATGGCCAGCTGATGTCGCAGATATCGCTGCATTGGTATTGGTCATGGTCGCACCTTTTAGGACTAGATGAACATCTGCCGACTTATCTGCCTCGACCTTGATCTGCACTCCGTCAGACTGACCTGAAATCACATAGGTCCCAGATTTTGTGATGGTCACTGTTGATTCAGAGACTGTCACCCCATCTCCAGAGACGTTTGCTGATGAGCCAGATAGCTCAATCTTAGAAGCTGTGCTTTCGTCATAAGAAGTATCATTGTCCTTCTCTGTAAAATAGGATGATTGGTTTGTCTTTGTTGCAGTTGTTGTGGCACTATTTGTCGTTGCATTGGTATTGGATGTAGTTGTTGACTGGGCACATGCTGCCAGCAGCACCATTGCCGTTAAACTCGTTGCGAGTAGGGTCCATTTTTTTGATTTCATACCTTTTCCTCTCCTTCGTATGATATAGCTAGACAGTCTACAGAAAATTCCTGAAACAAAACTAAAACTTTTCTGAAAGTTTCCTTAAATTCAGTTTCGCTCAGTATTCTTTTGAAAGGGCTACTAGAAACAATTTGAGAGTACTAAAATGCATTTAATAGTTTTTAAAAGCAACATCCCCCAGTGCGATGTTTCCTTGACCAAGAAAGCCAAAAAGAAGAAAAATCTATAAGACTAAAGCTCATAAAAAGAACAGCCTCGGCTGTTCTTTTTAGTTTTCTTTTACTGGGATTTCCTTGATAACACGCGCAGGATTGCCAGCTAGGACGACATTGTCTCCAAATGACTTGGTGATCACGGCCCCTGCTCCTGCAACGACATTATTTCCCAGTGTCACCCCGGGAAGGACAATGACGCCACCTCCAGCCCAGAAATTGTCTCCGATAGTGATGGGCTTGCCGTATTCAACCCCTGAATTGCGTTCATCCGGATCCAGTGGATGGAGTGGGGTTAAAAACTGACAGTTGGGGCCAAGCATGGCGTTGTCCCCGATGCGAATCGGACAAACATCCAGCATAGTCAAGTTCCAATTAGAATAAAAATTTTCCCCTAGATGGATATTGACTCCATAATCGACCACCAAGCGTGGATTGATATAAAGATTTTGCCCAGTTGAGCCAAACCAAGTCTTGATAATATCCGCTCCCTTCAAGGAATCTTCTTCCTTGTTAAAGGCAGCCTGTTTTTGGCGAGAAACCTGCGCCAAGGTCCGTAATTCAGGATTCGACGGACGGTAAGGCTCCCCTGCTATCATTTTCTGGTATTCACTGGTCATCTTAACACCTCATACTTACTTTGGACCCATCATATCAAAAAGCCTTTGAAAGGTCAAGAATAGCCTGCTTTCTGGACTCTCGAAACTAATTCCCTCCCAAGTCAAAACAACTTGCTTGACAAAATGTTGACTTCATGGTTTAATATACCCCATAAGGGTATATTTGGAGGTGCCTATGTTTCACTTATTTACAAAAATCGACAGTATTTCTACCAGCGAGTTAGAAGTTAAACTCAAGGAACCGATTCAACTACTAGATGTTCGGACGCCTATGGAATTCCGTAGAGGTCATATCAAAAATGCCAAAAATGTTCCTTTAACGGAAATCGGTTCTTACACACCTGCGACAAAAGAAACACTTTATGTCATTTGTCACTCTGGTCTACGAAGCAAACTAGCTGCGAAAAAGCTAAAGAAAAAAGGCTACGATGTCATCAATGTCCGAGGCGGTATGAGCGCTTGGACAGGCAAGGTCATCTAGAAGCATAAAATAATTGGCTGCGCAGCCTTGAACCTTATCGAAGGTCTGAGCGACCATATCCAAGGTGTCTGCTCGAAGACGATCTGACTAAGGGCAAATAATTTCTAGATGTACGGATAAGTGGTGAATTTCAGGGGGCGACTCAAAGTCGACACCATCCACATTCCCCTAAACGAACTAGGGGAGAACTTGGATGAACCAGACGCCTACATCAGCGTTTTGCGCAGCTAGATCACAGTGCGTATCCTCCAGCAGGCAGGATTTACCGTCCAAAACCTTGATGGCGCTTATTCACTATACAAAATGGCTAATCCAGAAGGAGTCGAATATGGAAACGAGTATCAGCATGGCTGATTTTTATGAAAAATATCTAAATGAAAATCTAAACCTTATCGATGTACGTGAAGTGCACGAATTCCAAGCAGGACATGCACCAGGTGCCAAAAATCTTCCGTTAAGCACATTGGAGCAAGGTTACAAAGAACTCAAACCTGACCAGGAATATCATGTCATCTGTCAAGGTGGAGTCCGTTCCGCATCTGCTTGTGAATTTCTAAGCGCCCAAGGCCTCACCGTTATCAATGTAGAAGGTGGTATGAATGCTTGGCCCGGTCAAGTAGAATAAGCAAAAAACCGATTAAGAAACTTAATCGGTTTTTTCATTTCTGCAACCCGCTGATATAGGGCTCGTAGCCCGTCGCTTTTAAAAAAGAAGCACATTGATGGTATCTAAAAAGAGGTTTGCTCATTGGTATTGGGGGAACTCATCCGTTTGGCCGACATGATTTTTTTATCGAAATAGACTTAAATGCCTTTGTCTGCATTGTTTATCAATAGCAAATTAGTTTATTTCCGTTTAATCAGGTATCGGATGGCCTTTTCTAGGCGTTCCTTTTGAGCCTCGGGGTCGTCTAGTGGTTGGTTGATACAGTCAGTGAGATTTTCAGTAATGATCATCTCAATCACGCGCTCAACGCTAGATTTCACTGCTGTCAACTGCGTAACAATATCTGCGCAGTCACGATCTTCTTCAATCATCTTTTGAATCCCACGTAACTGGCCCTCTGAACGTTTCAGGCGTGTTATATACTTTGAGTTTGTCATTGATTTATCCTTGGTCACTTTTTCTTCATTATATCTCGAATAAGGGGCTTTGTCAAAATTCACTTCCTGTCTGTATTTGTAGGAGGCAACCTTTTCTCTGTATCAGAAAGAAAAGATAGATGAGCATGAAAATGAAAAAGAAACTCTGTCCTTCTTGAAGCTCGATGGGAAGTCACGTTTCCTTTCAACCAACTGACCTTTATGCGTATATCTTGGACAAATTGGACAAAAAGGCTAGGATCACTATCCCATAGACTAGAACTAGAGCCAGCCCAAATCCGATACCAAACCACTTGTAAAACTTGTCCATTCCGCTGTAACGTTCGACATAGGCCCTGGTCGGCTTGTCTGGATCATACCAGACCGTTAGCTCCGAATAAAGGGGGAAATGGGTCCGCATCAAGCTATCAAAGGAAACAAAGGAGTTGCTGTAGCGAGTGATCGAAGACGCTAGCATATCTTCTCTTGTATAATCATTTGAAACTTTAGTAGGACCCCACGGAGTCGTGACCGTTTTGAACATAAAATACTGCAAGGTTTTCTTATAAGCAATCCCATCCACCGTGTATTCGACGATAGGTGGATACCCCTCACGAAAACGGCTATAGCCGATAACCGTTCCAGGAACGGATGACTTGGCAAGGCGGACCAACTTCTGATCTTGAAGATAGAGATAGAGAAAGGTTCCACATACAAATACAAAAGATAGGAAGATGACGATTGTCCCAACTATCAAACCAATCGCTTCTTTAGTCATATGAACTCCTCCTGTTATTTTATACAGTAAAATCTCAAAACTAACTCATCCAGAAGGACATTGAAGCTCTCGAGTCTACTCTTCGGATTTTTCTTTTGACTGTTTTTCTCTCAAATCTTTTACAGATTTCGATATGATATCTCTCACCTGTTCGTCAGTAAGTCCTGGAATCTGGTAATAAGGATTATTGGACTCGCTTTTTGACGGCTTTGTTCCTGAACTTTCGGTTTTAGAACTTTGTTCAGTCGAAGACGAGGATTTCGACTCTGAGGAACTGGATTCTTTGGTCTTAGAGGAACTGGACGACTCAGACTCAGAAGGCTTGGACGTTTCAGGCGCTTTAGAATCAAGCTTAGGCGGATTGTTTACTTGGACGTTCGGCTGTTTCACAGGTTTATAGAATAGCCCAAAAGACAGCAGCAAGGCCATCAAGATCCCAATGCCAGCCAAGGTTCTTTTATTAGCTTCAGCCGAGGGAACCTTTACTCCCTTTGTACTGAGTATTTTCCATTCTGGATGCTCTTTTTCTATGGCTTTTTTCTGTCTCCTAAGAGGACCAAGTAGAAAATGATTAAAAGGCACAATTGTTACCATAGCCACCGTTACAAGCAGGACATAATTGGAATGAGTTGATACCAGTAGAACATCGAGTATAGCAAGAAGAATGAAGAGGAAAAGCCCCACAAACTTACGAACTTGATGCTCTTTTTTGATTTGCAAATAGCTTTCTTGTGACATCATATCCTCTTTTCTATTTCTTCCCCAAATAATACTTTCCCCTGCTTGTATTTTCGTACGGCTAAGAGCCAGCGGATTGGATTGTTTTGAAATAGTAGAAGAACCACGCTAATTGGGACGATCGTTGCTCCGATTGGTACCATGAACATGGACGGCTCAAACCATTCATGTTCATAGTAGGGAAGAAAGGTCCTAGGTATGGCAAAGAACACAACAATAACAAAAACAAATAGAAGAACGAGGATAACAAATAGATACAAGATGATTTTATCGACTGTTGGTTCCTTATCCGGAGATTTTTTCCAAAATTTACTACTTTCAACTGCTTCTTTAAACTGCTCTTCACTTGCTGGGACAAGCGACTTAGCCCCACTGTAGAACAGTTTTTCAAATCCATAAACACTTCCGATAAAAACGAAAAGGATAGCGGCTAGATGGATAGGTGCCATCCACTCACTCAATCTAAAGGGCGCTAGCAAGGAACGAATCCAAATACCGATAATAGTAACTAGCAAGAAAACAAAGAAGACAACCCAAGGCCACTTGGATTTCTTTGAACGGATTGCTGGCATCCTTGGCCTATATAAATGATTTTTCTCATCTTACATTTCTCCCTATTTTCCTTGGCTATCGTCCTGTAATATCTCCATCAGCTCCTTGAACAGTCGTTTGCGCGTTTTCATCCGAAAATCATAGACTATATATGTAAGAATACCAATCCCTAACATGTACATAAGTAAAAACTGAAAATCAGAAACAGCCAGATAACGATAGGCTGAAAAAATCGTTATTAAAACAAAAATGTAGCCAACTACTGTCAACGCCCTTGATTTTCTCCTAAGTGTTTTGATATTGGCTTTTGTCAGCCGGACTTTTCTAAATCTATCTGTCTTCATGTTACGTCGGGTAGACTTGGCAAGGAGAATGGTCCCAAAAACTAAAAAAAGCGACATCAAGATAAAGAAGATTAGATTAAGAGGGGATGAGACATCTCCAAAGGTTTGGTTGAGCAACTTTGACAGCCGTTGCAAGGAATAGATTGCAATAGGGGCTGCAATGGCTGAATAATTCATGCCTTGTTTTACACCGTAGAATACTTGATTCTTCAGATCATAATAGATAAAATAGTCCTCCAGAGGGCCCATACTGATTAAATTTTTTACACTTGTGTCCATCTTATTTCTCGTCTCCTAAACTCAATACGGATGTTCAAACAAAGTTCTACTTTCTCTTAAAAGCATCGTGACAACGATTGCCAGCATTCTAGCCGATTTTCGGCGTTTGCCTTCCTAGAGAAAGAAAAGTTTATTAGTATTATAGCATGAACCCCCAGAAAAGGGAAAATATCCCCAGCAGATATCTTTGCCAGAGCCAAGAAAGCTTTCGTCATTTCATAAAAAAGCGGACAAGTCCGCATTCTAAAAATAGAATGCGAGCTTATCCGCCTTTTTCTATGTCTCTAAAATAAATAATGTGTTTTCCTCGTCTCATCGTGCCAAGCGAATGCGAGTCACAATCCCATCTGGGTCTACAAGATCCAACTCACTCGAATTTAGCCACTTAATCGGAGCTTCTAGCTCTTGTGCTTGCTTAACGATGTCCAAGAGTTCTTCCTTGCTTTCGACCTCAAGGACATAGTAGGCCAAGCCTGGCAAGCCTTGCTCACGCGGAGCCAGCCCTTTTCCAGCCCATTCGTTGACAGCCAGGTGGTGATGGTACTGACCAGCCGCTATCCAACTAGCACTAGGAATGCTAAATTTATCTTCTAGTCCTAACACCTTTTGATAAAACTGGCTCGCCGCGTGGCTATCCTTCACCGATAGATGGATATGCCCCATTCTCGTCCCTTCAGCTAGGATAAAGGGATCTACCTTTTCCCCTAGCTCATAGATGTCCTGTGCCGCAAGGGCTTCGGTCACACCGATAATGCGACCGTCTTCTCGAATATCCCATGAAGACACTGGCTTATCACGGTAGAGTTCAATGCCATTTCCTTCCAAATCCTCTAGATAAATAGCCTCACTGTATCCATGATCTGCACCCCCGACCAGAGGAATCCGCAAATCACTTAGGTGTTTCAAGACATCTGCCAAGGCTTTTCGTGTCGGCAACAGAATCGCCAAATGGTAGAGCCCATAATGCTCCCTTACTTCGCCAGACTTTTCTGCCTGAATCAAGTGAACCAAGGCTTTTCGACCAAGTCCCAAAATCGCTTCTGTCTCTGTTTGGGATAAAATCTCCAAGCCAATAATCTGGTGATAAAAAGCCGTTTGACTCGTTAAATCCTTGACATTTAAAACAGCCTCTGCTAGGTAAATGTGGCTTTGGTATGCATAAGTCATAGGGTGTCTCCTTTTGTTTGTTGTAACTTTGTTAATTACATCAATTATACACTATTGAAATAAAATGTCAACGAAGACAACTCAAAAGAGCTGGAAACCAGCTCTTCTTTTTATTTTACAACAAGCTCGTAGCGAGTTTTGCTGGTGAAAGTTTCCCCTGCTTTGAGAATGACTTGGTTTTTGAGGTCACTGTGAATGGCATCTGGTAAAGCTTGCGCTTCAAGGGCAATCCCATTGTGTTGCACCATTGGCTGGCCTCCGATGATGACACTCTCATCCACAAAGTTTGCTGTGTAGACCACAAAGCAAGGGGCCTCTGTCTTGAACAGCAGGAAACGACCTGAGTTTTGGTCATAAAGGAAACCAGCATTGTCATGACCTGCAGGGAGGGCAAATGGGTGATCCAAACCAGATACCAACTGGATTTGCTCATCTTCCTCTGCAAAGATGTCCTTCAACAAAGCTCCATTGTAGATGTGTTTAACCACATCACGATTAGCATCTGGAGTCTTATCTGGAACACCGTCCGGAGCGATTGGGTAAATGCCCTCCGTATTTAGTTGGAAGACATGGCGGTCAATTGTCTGCGTGAAATCACCAGACAAGTTAAAGTAGCTATGATTAGTTGGATTGACAAGCGTATCCTGATCAGTCGTTACCTTGTAGCTGATTTCGTAGGCGCCAGTTTCTTCCAAGTGATAGCTGATCCATATCTTGAGATTACCAGGAAATCCTCCTGTCCCGTCTGTACGCTCTGTGTAGAGGGTCAAACCATGGTCGCTCACCTCAGTCAATTCAAATAAGCTCGCATCCCAACCTGTTGAACCACTGTGGTTACAGTTGCTGGCATTGTTGACTTCAAGATTATAAGTCTGGCCATTAAGCTCAAATGTCGCACCTGCAATACGGCCCGCTACAGGACCTACACTTGCTCCATGCTTGGGACTATTGCCTACATAGCTATCAAAATCATCAAAGCCCAAAATCACATTGGCAAAATTCCCAGCCTTGTCAGGCGTGACATAGCGCAAGATGGTCGCACCATAGGTCATGATTTCTAGTTGGTAGCCACTGTCCGTCTCAAAGCGATAGGCCAAGACATCCTTGCCCTCATGATTTCCAAATACACGTTCTGTGTATGCTTTCATTCTTCTCTCCTTTGATCCATTTCTCTTAAGTAAACAAACCATAGAGAGTGTATGCACCATCTATGGTTGTAGTTTCTATTTTCAGAATCCTTTGTCAGAAAACCTTAAGTATCTTCTTAACAAAATGGGGTTCTTCTATACTTGTTTTATGCTTCCACACGTTCTTTCCATGAAGTCGCTGTTGTTTGAAGAACTTTGTTGAGTTCATCAATGTTCTCAAATCCAGTTGTGCGTAACCATTCACGAGCTGCTGCTTCACCATCTTTGATGTAGGCTTCAACTGATCCTGCCCAGGTTGCACGGCCGCAAAGAACGCCGTTGAAGTTTGCGCCTGATTCGTGGGCAAAGACAAGTGTTTCTTGGAAAAGTTTCGCTGATACACCTGCACTCAAGTAGATATATGGCAAGTTAGTCGCTTCATCTTGTGCTTTGAAGAAAGCTGCTGCTTCTTCGCGTGTATGCACGATTTCACCATCACCAAAGCCTTCAACGTATTTGACGTTGACTGGAACTTCCACTTTCAAGACATCGATGTTAAAGCGTGGGTCTGAGAAGACTTTCATAGCACCGATAACCTTGTGTGGCTTCACTTTTGCGTATTCTGCTGAACCTGCATCAGCGATTTTTTCATCGTAAGCAAGGATTTCAAGGAAGAAAGGAATATCTTCTGCTACACATTCAGAACCGATGCGTTCAATGTAGGCTTGTTTTTGTTGGTTGAGTTCGTCAGAGCTATCTACGTCGTAGTAAAGCAAGAACTTAACAGCATCTGCACCTTGTTCCTTGATGCGTTTGGCAGACCAAACATCCAAGCAGTCTGGCAAGCGTTTAGTGCTTGTTGTGTCATAACCTGTTTTCTCATAAGCAAGGAGAAGGCCGGCGTTGGCATCAAGCGCTTTTGTAGCTGGAAGTCCATACTCAGGGTCAAGAAGCATAGAGGATGCGTATTTAGTCAATTCATCTGCTACCAATACTTTGAGTTCTTCCATTTGAGCGACTGTTGGCTCTTCTGTTTGGTATTGAGCCATAAGGCGTTTCAAAGCACCACGTTGATCAAAGGCAAGAGCTGAGATAATGCCATTCTCGTCAGAAAGTTTTTGCAAGCAGGCTACTTTATTGGGACTTAATTGTAATTTACTCATAGACACTTCCTTATTTTTGATAGTCATGAATGATCACACCTTGTACCACACGGTTTACGGTACCAGTAGGAGACGGTGTATCTGGTTTGTTTTCTACCTTGAGTGAAGTCAAAAGGGCAAAGAGTTGGGCATAAACGATATAAGGGAAGACACGGTAAATATCGTTCAAGACACCGCCACAACCAAGGGCTACTTCTTTGACATTTTCAAGACCAAAGGCTTGATCACTCAAGAGCACAACACGACGAGCAATCTGATCACCAGCCACTTCACGAACCAAGTCCAAATCGTACTTGCGAGTGTAGTCTGTCGTTGTACCAAAGATCAAAACAACTGTATCTTCGTTGATAAGAGATTTTGGACCGTGACGGAAGCCAACTGGGCTTTCATACATGGTCGCCACTTGACCAGCTGTTAATTCCAAAATCTTGAGCTGAGCTTCATGAGCAAGTCCAAAGAAAGGACCAGCACCAAGATAGATGACGCGGTTAAAGTCGAGGTCAACCAGCTCTTTAACATCTTCTGCATTGTCTAGAATCTTACGCGCAAGGCTCGTCACAACTTCAAAACGTTGAGCTTTCACAGCAAATTCTGTAGGATCAAAGACCAAGAGAGCTGTTAGCATCATAGACGTAAAGCTAGAAGTCATGGCAAATCCAGCGTCATTAGAAGCAGCTGGTTGCAAGAGCAAAAGATTGCGCTCATCGCCATGGGCTTGAAGAGCCAATTTCCCGTCCGCTGCACAAGTAATCGTCACTTGATAAAGCTCATCCACTAAGGCTTTAGCCAAGTCAACAGTTGCCACACTTTCAGGAGAATTCCCACTACGAGCAAAGGAAACAAGGACAGTCGCCACATCTTTTTTCAGATAGGTTTCTGGGTTGGCAACAATATCAGTTGTCGCAATGGCATTGAAATTCCATTTGCGTTCGTCATAGACTTCCTTAAAGTATGGTACCAAGGTATCTCCCACATAAGCAGAAGTACCAGCACCCGTCAAGATGACCTTGATATAGTCATGTTTATCAGCGATCCCTTGCAGAAAGGCTGCAATTTCTTCCCGTTTCGCTTGATAGGCTTCAAAAGCTTCTTTCCATACATCAGGCTGTTGGTAGATTTCACGAGTCGTGATTTCTGCACCCAGTTCAAGTAATTCTTCTTTTGTGTAATTTAGCATAGAGTTCCTCTAATCTATTGTTGTTTCATTCCTATTGAAAATATGGGAATGGGAGTGACTCCCATTCCCATGTATATTTTATACAAGCTGTTCTAACGATTTAGCCGTTATCACATCGTATACTCAATGAAAATCAAAGAGCAAACTAGGAAGCTAGTCGCAGGTTGCTCAAAGCACTGCTTTGAGGTTGCCGGATAAGACTGACGAAGTCAGTAACATATATACGGCAAGGCGACGCTGACGTGGTTTGAATTTGATTTTCGAAGAGTATTATTCGTCTTCGTCATCATCGAAGCCAGCTAACAGGTCGTTGACTTTTACGATGCTTTCTGCAGCACGGCTCCTGTAGTCCGCATCTGCACCTGTAAGGCTTGCATTGATAAATTCAATCACCATTGGCAGATTCATCCCTGCGTAGAGTTCAATGTCGCGACCTTCCATGATCAAACGGCTTACCACGTTACAAGGTGTTCCGCCGAGAAGGTCCGCAAAGACTAGGAAATCATCCAATCCTTCGATAGCAGCTTCAAATTTTGCAGTAAATTCTTCTGGACCATCTTCTGGAAGAAGAGCCACTGCATGAATGTTGTCCTGTGGACCCATGATCATTTCTGTGCTACCTTTAAGTTCTTCACAGAAACGACCATGACTCACCAAAATTAATGATTTACTCATAAATTATGCGCCCATTCCAAGCAAGAATTTACCGATGAATGAAAGACCTACTGCAAGAACGATAATGATACCGATCGCTTTAGTAGAGTTCATACCTTTCTTACCAAGCAACCAGAAGATAAAGGCAGTAAAGATTGCTGGAAGCAAACGTGGGAAGATTGAGTTCAAGATGTCTTGGAAGTCAATCATCTTTTCACCGATTGGCAATTTGTAAGAAATCTCAAAGTTGATCATTGTTGCTACAAGAGCACCCATCATGAAGACACCAAGTACAGATGCAGCGTCAATCAAAGCTGTCAAAGTACTTTGCATGTTGTTGATAAGGTTAACCCCTTCTTTGTAGGCAAATTCCAATTGTTTCCAACGGAAGATGTCATAAGCAACTGCAACTGCGATCCAAAGGAAGATACCCCATGGTTGGCCAGCGATAGCCATAGTTGCTGCGATAGATCCCATGATAGCAGGTACAAGTGAACCAAAGATTGTATCTCCAAGAGGAGCAAATGGTCCCATCAAACCTGTCTTAATACCGTTAACGGCATCTTTTGAACCCACACCATCTTTTTCTTCCATGGCAAGGTCAAAACCAGCGATAATTGTGTGGAAGAATGGTGAAGTATTGAAGAATTGAGTATGAACTTTCATCATTTCTTTCAATTCAGGAGTTCCATCCCCATACATTTTACGCAATTGAGGCAAGATCATGTAAAGGTAACCAGAAGCTTGCATACGTTCATAGTTCCAACCTAATTGGAAAGTAAACAAGCTACGTTTGTTGATTTGATTAAAATCTTCTTTTGTTAGTTTGTAATTAGAATTCGTCATCTTCGATTTCCCCACTTTCTGATGGTGTAGAAGGTGCTGCTACAGCTACTTTTTGGCTGTTCTTAAAGTGAACAACTGCAAGGAAGATACCTACGATAGAGATACCGATCATAGACAAACCTTTGAAGTTGTTAGCAAAGCCAATCTTTTCAGCAACATCAGCAGGAAGAGTACCAAGGATACCCGCAACAGCTCCACCAAGACCTGTTACATATGAGTAAAGAACAGTCAACATAGCTGTCAAACCGAATCCCATTGCAAGGTAGTGAAGATTACGTTTAACTGGAAGGTAACGAAGCAAGATTGCAAATCCAAGACCTGGAAGCATACGACCTGCAAGTGTCAAACCGTCTGCAACCCATTGGTATTCTTTAACAAGGTCTACTACTGATTGTACGAAAGCACCACCAAAAGCAAGAGCGAAGAATACTGGAAGGGCACGAGAAAGAGCCCATGGAAGCGCACCAAGTAGGTAGTTGCGTTCGATACCTTTGTAGTCAAAGCGTTCGATCGCAGCATCAATACGGTGTGCAAAGAAAGTAGTTGTCATACGTCCAAGAACGTCGAAGTATGTCAAAAGTGCTGCTACTGGTACAGCGATTGTTGTAATCGCAAGATCTGTATCAATACCTTGAGAGATAGAGAATGCTGTTGCAAGAACCGCACCAGAAGTTGCGTCGATACGAGAAGCACCACCAAAGGTACCAACCCCGAGAACGAACAACTGCAAGCTACCACCGATAAACAAACCAGTTGTCACATCTCCCATGATCAAACCAGTAATGAAACCAGCGAATACAGGGGAACCTGCAGATGAAACGATTGTCAACTCATCACAGATTTGATAAGCTGAGTACAAAGTGAGAAGTAAAATTTGCCACGGTTGTATCATAACAATGACCTCCTAAAAATTTTTTCCTATTTTAATAAGCTCAAAAAGTCTGAAACTGGATCATTTGGAACCATTTGAGCAGTGAGTTTCACACCTTTTTCTGCTAGTTTGTGGAAATCTTCCACATCCTTGTCTACCACGTTGATAGAACGTGTGATAGAGCGAGTTTCTGGTGTTTGAGACATATTGCCAACGTTGAGTGTTTCAAGCGGAACACCTGCTTCGACCAAACCAAGGAAACGGTCTGGTTTACGTGCAACGATAAAGAGACGTTGGCTATCGTATTTACCAGCAAGGATATTTACTGCTGCTTTCTCAACTGGCAAGATACTGAGTTTCACACCTGGTGGTGTCGCAAGTTTCAAACCACTCTTTTCAATATCGTTGTTAACAACTTCGTCGTCTACAACCATAATGCGTGAAACATTTAGTTTTCCAGCCCAAAGATTGGCTACTTGACCGTGGATCAAACGTCCATCGATACGGCATCCTACAATTGTCATAAGTTTTCCCCCTTTATGTGTTTTAGTGTAGGTTTACGAGTTAAATGAATCTCTTCTTTATATTCGCCCTCAGTTTCAAAGATGATGATGCGGTTAGCACCTTCCTTGAGATAGCTATGAGGGATATAAAGTGAGAGGGTCGGGCCGACGTTCCAGAAACGTCCTAAGTGACGCCCGTTGACAAAGGCAACTCCCTTACCAAACTCAGACAAGTCTAAGTAGGTATCCTTCGGCTCTTCAACAGTAAAGTCGAAAGCGTAAAAGGCTGGTTGTCCTTCTGTCCATCCTTTTGAAAAATCAATCTTCTCAGGATTATCCAGTGGCAGTGGATATTGTTTCCAATTCAGTAAGAAATGTAGATCCTTGCAGACACCTGTTCGAATTCCTTTACGCTGCGTATCTGCCAAAAACTTATGTCCGTAGTTGACACGCCCCATATTTTCAATCAAGATGTCAATCTCTGAAAAGCCTTCTCGGTTGCCTTGACAGTAGATGTCTTCGCCAATCTCTGTCTGGTATTGAGTAGCAATCCATTGACCATCTACAAAGAGTTGAGCTCGGTCACGTCCATCGATGATACGGAGACGTTCCTCTTCTGCATCCCAACTTGCCTCCGTGCGGTAGAGAAGGTAGCCATAACTTTGACCAAGTTCTTCCATCGCTTTTGGATAGAGGCTTTCAGTAGGACTAGAGAGATTATCCAGGGTTTCAAACAAGGAAACTTTTTCGACCAATGGAATGGACCCTATCTCCATGCTTTCCTTATAGAGTGGTTCCAACTGTGGATACTCTGGGAAGTGGGTTGCCATCATCTTCTTGACTGCTAAGTATTTAGCAGTTGGATTTCCTTCTTCATCGAGAAGGGCATCATAGTCGTAAGATGTGACTTGCGGCAAATCCAGAGTTCCTCGAGCCGAGCAACCATTCATGAAACCAAAGTTTGTACCACCATGGAACATGTAAAGGTTGATAGAGCCTTGCTCCAATACCTCTCGAACAGCTTCTGCCAATTCTTTAGGATCACGAGTGATGATGGGTTCTTTCCAACGGTTGAACCAACCATCCCAGAATTCCATACACATGAGGGGCCATTTCTTGCCATGCTCATCAAAGAATTCCTGCATCTGTGAAAAGTTGTACGGAGCTTTAGAACCGAAGTTTCCTGTCACAAAGAGGTCGTCTTCAATCAAGGTTCCGGCTTTCAGAGTAGCCCTCCATGGGCCATCTGAAGTAAAGAGTGGGCAATCAATCCCTCGGTCTTCCATTAATTTTCGAATTGCTCGTAGATAAGACTTATCTTCTCCATAAGAGCCATATTCATTTTCGACTTGCATCATGAGAATGTTTCCGCCGTTATCCAACAAGCGAGGCACAAGCCTTGGCAATAATTGGTCATAATAGCGAGCAACAGCCTCGATGTAGGCCGGGTCGGACGAGCGAATTCGCATGTCCTTGGTCAAGAGCCAAGCCGGCAAGCCACCAAATTCCCATTCCGCACAGATAAACGGAGACGGGCGTACAATGGCATAGAGACCTAGATCTTGTGCAATTTGAAGAAATCTCTCCAAATTTCTGGCACCTTCAAAATCAAACTCCCCTTCAACAGGTTCGTGTAAATTCCAAGCCACATAGGTCTCGACTGTATTAAAGCCAAGCGCCTTTAAGTTATAGAGAGAATGATACCAATCCTCTGCTGGAATCCTAAAATAATGAATGGCGCCGGACAAAATCTTGAACGGTTTTCCGTCTAAATAGAAATCGTCCTCAATTTTAAATCTGGTCATGTTATTACCTCTGACGAATTAAGTTTGCGCTTTCATTTATTATAATATTAACTATAATCAAATCTTTTGCATTTGTCAATAGGTTTTAGAAAATTATTTAAAATTTTTCTATTTTTTTACTTACCGTTTACCGAAATTATCTAAAAATAGCATGAAAACGATCTTTTTATGTATGATAATTCACAAGAACATCAAATGAATTTTTTTACATGTAAAATAACATTTTTAGTCTATTATTTTAATTTTTTGACCTTAATACTACTCTTTTCTTTATATTTGTGGTAAAATCAAAATTGGAGAAAGAGAATCGAGGTAAAATTTATGGCTATTCCTAAATACCAATATATTAAAGATGAATTAAAAAACAAAATCATCTCTGGTCAATTTGCAAGTGGAGATAAATTTTATACAGAAGCCGAATTGATCGCGATGTACGATGTGAGTTCAATCACAGTTGTTCGTGCCTTAAATGACCTTGCTAAAGACGGCTACATTGTCCGCCAACAAGGTAAAGGTACTTTCGTTTCACGTGCCCGCAAGCACAAACTCGTTGAGTTTTCAGATGTCGAAATCTTTGAAACAAAAGACGATAAAGTTACTGTCCTTTCTATCGAGCGCGGAAACAAACTTGAATATTTAGATAAACTTGGACTACGTGGAGATCAATTCTACTATAAGATTGAACGTATTCGTCAGACAAACGACGTAACATACATCTACCACACATCTTATATTCCTGAGCAATACATCAATGCCAACTATCCAAATCTTGACTATTATAGCTCTATCTATACACGTTTCAAATTGGATTACCGCATTCACATGAGTGATGAACATTTTGAGGAAATCAACGAAATCGCATTCCCAACACCAGAGCATGCTGCTTCTGTACTCGGAATCGATACACAATTCCCAACTGTCTTCCAAACGAAGACTACAAAACTTGAGGCCACTGGCCAAGTCCTTGCCTATAGTGAAACTTATAAGCGAGCAGACTACTACAAAATCAAATTCATCTCATGTAACCGAGGTCATTAAGAAAAAGCCTGAGCCTAGCTCAGGCTTTTTCTATATTCATTATAGCACGAGAAAGAAGTTGTGAAAACGCTATGAAGGGTTCTTATTTAATTAGTAGCATTTTTACTAAAAACAAGTTAAATTTTTGTTTGGTTTTTCCTCTGTTTTATCCCTTATTAGCAAATTTCTCCTAAATCTTATGATTTCCTCTATTTATTATAGTTCTTATATAAACCCACTTGACATTTTACTCCTTAGATAATAAAATAAAATTGGTTTTATGTAAACGCTATCATATATGATAATAACAAGGAGGTTTTGTCATGAAACTAGAAAAGAAACAGCGCTTCTCCATCCGTAAATACGCGGTTGGGGCAGCTTCTGTACTTATAGGATTTGCTTTTAGCGCTCAAGTCGTATCTGCCGACGGGATTACTCCAGCTCCAACAGCTGAAGAAACTGTCCAAACGATTCAGGAGAGTCCACAAGCAGTCAAAGAAGCTGTAGACTCTAAGGTTCCAGAAAAACTGGAAGAAAAGGCTGACAAACCTGTAAAAGAGGAGGTCAAAGAAGACCAGGAGGTTCCTCGAACAGTTGCTCCAAAAACAGAAGAGTCAAGCGCACCAGTTGTGACAGAAAATGCTACTCCAACTCCTACTGCCGAGAAAGAAAGCCCTGCCCCAACTGAAACTCCTGCAGAAAGTACTCCTTCAGAAAAGAAAAATGAAGCCGTCACACCTGCAGTAGCCACTCCTAGCACGGAACGAGCAGCTCAGGTAAATGAAAAACTGGCAAAAAGAAAAATGATCTCAATCGACGCTGGACGCAAGTATTTCTCTCCAGACCAACTCAAAGAAATCATCGACAAAGCCAAACACTACGGTTATACTGATCTTCATCTACTAGTTGGAAATGATGGCATGCGTTTCATGCTGGACGACATGACGATCACAGCCAATGGCAAAACCTATGCAAGTGACGATGTCAAACGTGCACTCGAAAATGGAACCAATGCCTACTACAAAGATCCAAACGGCAACCATTTGACAGAGAGTCAGATGACGGACTTGATCAACTATGCTAAAAACAAAGGCATTGGTCTCATCCCAACTGTAAACAGCCCTGGTCACATGGATGCGATTTTGCATGCCATGAAAGAACTAGGTATCCAAAAACCGAACTTCAACTACTTTGGTAAGGAATCTGCTCGTACCGTT
The DNA here is from genome assembly GCF_002096445.1 of Streptococcus oralis subsp. oralis. Classification (GTDB taxonomy): domain Bacteria; phylum Bacillota; class Bacilli; order Lactobacillales; family Streptococcaceae; genus Streptococcus; species Streptococcus oralis_N. Next base: position 37,817 of record NZ_NCUK01000011.1, on the reverse strand, counting down.
GACCTTGATAACAAAGAAGCTCTTGCATTTACCAAAGCTCTGATCGACAAGTATGCTGCTTACTTCGCTGGCAAAACTGACATCTTCAATATCGGGCTAGACGAGTACGCCAATGATGCTACAAACGCCAAAGGCTGGAGCGTTCTTCAAGCCTATAAATGGTATCCAGAAGATGGATTCCCTGACAAGGGTTATGATAAATTTATCGCCTACGCCAACGACCTTGCTCGCATCGTCAAATCTCACGGCCTCAAACCAATGGCTTTTAACGACGGTATCTACTACAATAGCGACACTAGCTTTGGAACCTTTGACAAAGACATCATCGTTTCTATGTGGACTGGTGGATGGGGCGGATACGACGTCGCTTCTTCTAAACTTTTAGTTGAAAAAGGCCACCAAATCCTTAATACCAACGATGCTTGGTACTACGTCCTCGGACGAAATGCCGATGGCCAAGGCTGGTACAACCTCGACCAAGGACTCAATGGTATCAAGAACACTCCAATCACTTCTGTACCAAAATCTGATGGGGCTACTATCCCGTTCATCGGTGGTATGGTAGCTGCTTGGGCGGACACCCCATCTGCACGCTATTCACCATCACTCCTCTTCAAACTCATGCGCAGCTTCGCAAATGCCAATGCTGAATACTTCGCAGCTGACTATGAGTCTGCTGAGCAAGCTCTGAAAGAAGTCCCATCAGACCTTAACCGCTATACTGCGGAAAGTGTCGCAGCTGTAAAAGAAGCTGAAAAAGCTATTCGCTCACTTGATAGCAACCTCAGTCGCGCCCAACAGGACACGATTGATCAGGCAATCGCGAAACTCCAAGAAGCTGTTAGCAACCTAACCTTCACACCAGAAGCTCAAAAAGAAGAAGACGCGAAACGTGAAGTTGAAAAACTTGCCAAGAACAAGGTGATCTCAATTGACGCTGGACGTAAGTACTTCTCAGCTGAGCAACTCAAACGTATCATTGATAAAGCTAGTGAACTTGGATATTCTGATGTACATCTACTCCTAGGAAATGACGGACTTCGCTTCCTACTTGATGACATGACTATCACTGCTAACGGAAAAACTTATGCAAGTGACGATGTCAAAAATGCCATCATTGAAGGAACAAAAGCTTACTACGATGATCCAAACGGAACCACTCTTAGCCAGGCTGAAATCACTGAATTGATCGAGTACGCAAAATCAAAAGGTATTGGACTCATCCCAGCAATCAACAGCCCAGGTCACATGGATGCCATGCTCGTCGCCATGGAAAAACTTGGAATCAAGAATCCTCAAGCCAACTTTGACAAGGTCTCTAAGACAACCATGGACCTTGAAAACGAAGAGGCGATGAACTTTGTCAAAGCCCTCATCGGCAAGTACATGGACTTCTTTGCAGGCAAGACTAAGATCTTCAACTACGGTACAGACGAATATGCCAATGATGCCACCAACGCTCAAGGCTGGTACTACCTCAAATGGTATGGACTCTATGGCAAGTTTGCTGAGTACTCTAATACCCTTGCCGCCATGGCCAAAGAAAGAGGCTTTCAACCAATGGCCTTCAACGATGGTTTCTACTATGAAGACAAGGATGATGTTGAGTTTGACAAAGATGTCATCATCTCTTACTGGTCTAAGGGATGGTGGGGTTACAACCTTGCAACGCCTCAGTACCTAGCAAGCAAAGGCTATAAATTCCTTAATACTAACGGAGACTGGTACTACATTCTCGGTCAAAAACCAGAAGATGGTGGTGGCTTCCTCAAAAAAGCAATTGAAAACACTAAAAAAACACCATTTAATCAGCTTGCATCTACCAAATATCCTGAGGTAGACCTTCCAACCGTCGGAAGCATGCTCGCTATCTGGGCAGACAAACCAAGCGCTGAGTATAAGGAAGAAGAAATCTTTGAACTCATGACTGCCTTTGCAGACAATAACAAAGACTACTTCCGCGCTAACTACAACGCACTCCGTGAGGAACTTGCTCAAATCCCTGCAAACTTGGATGGATACAGCAAGGAGAGCTTGGAGGCCCTAAATGCAGCTAAAGAAGCTCTCAACTACAACCTCAATCGTAACAAACAAGCCGAGTTAGACGCTCTCGTAGCCAAACTCAAGGCAGCCCGCCTAGGCCTCAAACCAGCAGCAACCCACTCAGGAAGCCTCGATGAAAACGAACTAGCTGCCAATGTTGAAACCAAACCGGAACTCATCACAAGAGCAGAAAAGATTCCATTCGAAGTTATCAAGAAGGAAAATCCAAATCTCCCAGCTGGTCAGGAAAAGATCATCACACCAGGTGTAGAGGGCGAACGCACTCATTACATATCTGTCCTTACTGAAAATGGGAAACAAACAGAAACTGTTCTAGATAGCCAAGTAACCAAAGAACCTGTGACCCAAGTGGTTGAAATCGGCGCCCCTATTACTCACAAAGGGGATGAACACGGTCTTGCTCCAGCCGCAGAGACAAAACCAAGACTGGATATCCAAGAGGAAGAGATTCCGTTCACTACCGTGACACGTGAAAATCCACTCTTGCTCAAAGGGAAGACTCAAATCCTTACCAAAGGTGTTAACGGTCGTCGCAGTCATTACTACTCTGTGAGTACTACTGCTGATGGCAAAGAAGTGAAGACTCTTGTCGATAGCCTTGTAACGCAAGAAGCAGTGACACAAGTCATTGAAGTCGGAACCCTTGTTACCCATGTAGGGGATGAACACGGTCTTGCCCCAGCCACAGAAGCAAAACCTAGACTAGACATCCAAGAAGAAGAGATTCCGTTCACTACCGTGACACGTGAAAATCCGCAATTGCTAAAAGGACAAAGTCAAGTCGTCGTTTCCGGAGTAAATGGCCGCCGTACGATTTTCTACTCTGTCAGCACTACTGCTGATGGCAAGGAAGAAAGAACCCTTGTCAATAGTGCGGTATCGCAGGAAGCGGTCGCTCAGGTTGTCGAAGTCGGAACTGCCGTTGAGAAAGCTGAGCAAGCTGAAGCAACTACTAGCAAAGCAGATGAAAAACAACTCCCTGCAACAGGAAGTCAAGACTCTGCAGGCTTGGTCGCAGCAGGACTCATGGCCACACTAGCAGCTTACGGGCTCACTAAGAAAAAAGAAGATTAACACCCTTCGATAAGCATATAAAAAAGCGAGATTGAATCTCGCTTTTTATTGTTAGGATTAATCACCCAGTCCGATACGTTCAAAGATATCATCCACTCGTTTGGTGTAGTATGCAGGGTTGAAGATTTCATCAATTTCATCTTGAGTGAGGCGTGATGTCACTTCTGGATCTGCTTCGAGAAGCGGTTTAAAGTCCACTTGGTTGTCCCAAGAGTAGGCTGTTTTTGGTTGCACCAAGTCATAGGCTTGCTCACGCGTCATGCCTTTTTCGATCAAGGTCAACATAGCACGTTGGCTAAAGATAAGACCAAACGTAGAGTTCATGTTGCGGATCATATTTTCTGGGAAGACCGTCAAGTTCTTGACGATATTTCCGAAACGGTTGAGCATGTAGTCAATCAAAATAGTCGTATCTGGGGTGATAATACGCTCAGCTGATGAGTGAGAGATATCACGTTCGTGCCAGAGAGCGACATTTTCATAGGCTGTCACCATGTGACCACGGATAACACGCGCAAGACCAGTCATGTTTTCAGAACCGATTGGGTTGCGTTTGTGAGGCATTGCAGATGAACCTTTTTGCCCTTTGGCAAAGAACTCTTCGACTTCGCGCTGTTCAGATTTTTGAAGACCACGGATCTCCGTTGCCATACGCTCGATGGAAGTCGCGATGCTGGCAAGAACTGCAAAATACTCAGCGTGGAGGTCACGAGGAAGGACCTGTGTAGAGATTTCTTGAGCACGGATACCAAGCTTGTCGCAGACGTATTTTTCAACAAAAGGTGGGATGTTGGCAAAGTTCCCAACCGCACCAGAAATTTTACCAGCTTCCACACCAGCAGCTGCATGCTCGAAACGCTCGATATTGCGTTTCATTTCGCTGTACCAAGTTGCCAATTTAAGACCAAAAGTTGTAGGCTCTGCGTGCACACCGTGGGTACGCCCCATCATGATGGTGAACTTGTGTTCCTTGGCCTTGTCAGCGATGATGTTAGTGAAGTTTTCAAGGTCACGACGGATGATGTCGTTGGCCTGCTTATAGAGGTAACCGTAGGCCGTATCCACCACGTCAGTAGAAGTCAAACCATAGTGAACCCACTTACGCTCTTCGCCAAGCGTCTCAGAAACCGCACGCGTGAAAGCCACCACATCGTGGCGCGTCTCCTGCTCAATTTCCAAAATAAGGTCGATGTCAAAGTCAGCCTTTTCACGAATCAAAGCTACATCTTCCTTAGGGATTTCCCCCAACTCAGCCCATGCCTCGTCAGCCAAGATTTCCACCTCAAGCCAAGCACGGTATTTATTTTCTTCACTCCAAATGTTCGCCATCTCAGGGCGAGAGTAACGGTTGATCATGTTGTTTCTCCTATAATTTTATCTGCCTGATAGTAATGATGAAATAACTCCGCCTAAAGTTCCTGATATTATATCTTTAATAAATTGTTGATTGAAAAATGAAGCATTTTCTTTAACAATTACAGTAAATTCAGACTCGCTATTTTTTTCAGTTGCAGCAAGTAAGTCCTTTAAAATTTCGATAGATTGCTCAGATAGAACAGAAGCATTGTTAACAATCTGTTGAAGTTGTTTAGAAAGTTCCGACCACGGAAACTCAACATTCATATTAGATTTTTCTAAAATAGAATCTGTAACAATATTTGAGTTAACATTGTTGTCCCCATTAAGTGTGACATTATTACCTGAACCAAAATCATTTCCAACTACATTATCATTACCTGATACAGTTGTTTGAGATACTTCCTTTTCATAAATATTTTTACTATCATAATTCTCTATATTTTGATTTTTTATATCAATGTATATATTTTCCGCTTTATTACCAAAGGATTCTGTAATAATATTAAAAACAGTATCTCTAAATTTGGCGTCTTCGAAATACAATAAATAATTTTGACTTGATCCCAAATTAAATACTATATAATATTTTGACTTCAAATGATTTTGGTGTTTATTATAAACGTACCATGCATATAAACCAAATAATATTAATCCTAAAAATGGTGGGATCAATCCAATCATAAATAGAATTATCAGAATAAATATATCTCGTAGCGTGACTGGTGATTTAAATTCACTTTTACTTAACATGGATAAATTTGATATTTGAATACTATTATTTCTAGTGATAATTGCATTATTTTTTATTGTTAATCCATCAGTTTCAATCGTATATTTACTCTCAACGCTCTTTAATAACTCAGGTATCATTATATTCCCCCTTTAAAGTGAATCTAAATTTAATAACACTGTTCATTTCAACATCTTACTCTATACTCCACTCCGCCGCTTTCTCTGCGTGAATCACCGTTGTGTCATAGAGGGGCAGGTCGGTGTCGAATTGTTTGACCAGGAGACCAATCTCGGTACAACCCAAAATAACAGCTTCAGCGCCTGCTTTTTTCAAATCATCTATAACGGCAAGATAAGTCTGCTTTGAACTTTCCTCGATATCTCCTAGACAGAGCTCGTCATAAATGATCCGATTGACCTCTGTAATTCCATCTTGGTCTGGAATCAGCACTTCTAATCCAGACTCTATCAATTCCTCTTTGTAAAAATCTTGGGTCATGGTGTACTTAGTTCCTAGCAGACCGACTTTTTGAATACCATCAGCCAACAAGTTCTGAGCAGTTGCAACTGCAATATGCAAGACTGGAATTGTAATTTTTTCTTGTATCTGTGGGGCAACTTTATGCATGGTATTTGTGCAAATAACGATGAAATCCGCACCTGCTTGTTCCAAGCGCTGAGCAACATCTGTCAAAAGTTGAGCACTCTTCTCCCAGTCTCCAACAGCCTGATAATGCTCGATCTCCGCAAAATCTACACTGTAGAGCAAAATTTTAGCTGAATGTAGACCTCCCAGCTCTTTTTTGATGGTTTCGTTAATAATTTGGTAGTAAGATGTGGTACTTTCCCAACTCATACCGCCAATCAGACCGATAGTTTTCATAGCTAATTAAGCTCCTCTTTTCCAATAAACACAATAAGCAACATGATAAAATATAGAGATTAGTGTCAAGTGGCAAATCATAAATCACCAAATAGTTTTCTGGGTGCTGAGCTACTAGCTCTTCATGCTTGTCTTTCACCTTTTCGTGATCCCCACTAGCACACAAGACCTCAACGACTGCTCCACAGCCTTATCTTGTTCAATAAAACCATTGTACAACCAGAATACTCTAGACAGAAATCCCCTTCATATTGGCTTCTAGAATAGGCATCTCAACACCCAACTCCTGACCTGTCAGATAGACACTTTGACAACAATAAAAGATGTCCTGTTTGTCATTATGCAAGGTCATGATTTTTCGGGTCAGCTCATTTTTCGCAAACATAGCTTTCATGACCTTCCCTGCAATCCAAGCGGGAATTTTATAAGGCAAGAGTTCTGCTTTGTAAAGTTTCAAATTCACACCACGCGCTTCTACGACTTTCAAAGCCTCTCGAATGGCCTTGATGGCTAATGATAATTCCGAAGAACTGTTCATCAAGTTCAAAGCCAATTTTTCTGGATTTTCTAAATTTCCCGAGCGTGCAGCTGTCGAGGTGACACCCGCATTAATCGCCATGTGAATCCAAATCCACTCAACCATATCATGGGGAACCTCCCACTTCAAATCTGCTGAAGTCAGCAAATCCGTCAAATCAGCATAATTGGGGATGTGTGCTTTTTTCTCCCCTTCTAACATTAAATGGTCAAACAAGACACCATCTAAATGGTCCTCATTCATATGACCACCAGCTGTCGGAAATGCGAGAATATAGTTATACTCCCCTGCCCATTTCTCTACTTCCTCTCGCGTATTCCAGAAATTACAGAAGAAAACGAGAGTTCCTTTAATCCGATTTTCTCGCAAGGTTTCCACGGCTTCTTTTACAAAACCATGACGCACACTGATAAAAATAAAATCATATTCTGCATGATCTTCCGCCACATGAACCGCATAAGTATCCTGTTTATTTTCACCTTTGGAAACATAACGGCCATCTAGCAAATCAACTGTCAAGACGTTTGGTGCTGTACTTTTCTTACTTTCTCTCAGCACGTGCTCTACCTGATGACCTGCTTTTTGAAAAGCATAGGCATAAATGGTCCCGATAACCCCAAGACCTAAAATTGCTATTCTCACCTAAAAATCAATCCCTTCCCCAAATTCAACCACACTATCCGGTACATCACTAAACAAAGTCACATGTCCCATCTTGCGGTTGTGCTTAGCTTCTATTTTACCATACATGTGGAGGTGGGCGCTTGAATTTTCTGTGACATATTTTTCAGCAGTCTCGACGTGTTGTCCGAGAACATTGAGCATAACAGCAGGCGCATGTAGTTTGATGGCTGGCAATGGTGCTCCGAGAACACCTAGAATATGGGTATCAAACTGCGAGAAGTCGCAGGCTTCGATAGAGTAGTGCCCTGAGTTATGTGGGCGCGGAGCAATTTCATTGACAATGATGTCGTCAGCTGTTGCAAACATTTCCACACAGAGCGTTCCAGACAAGTTGAGTTGCTCAGCGATTCTCACGGCCATGGCTTTTGCTTTTTCAGCTAGACTTGCAGAAATGCGAGCAGGCACAATGGTTTTTGAAAGAATATTGTTGCGGTGGATATTTTCCTGAACTGGGAAAACCGTCACATCCTTGCCATTTCCTGACACGATGACAGAAATCTCAAGGTCAAAGTTGACGAATTCTTCCAAAACGCAGTCTGCAGAATCAGCCAGCGCATAGGCTTCTTCCAAATCTGCTTCTGAGCGAATGACCTTTTGCCCATGCCCATCATAGCCACCAGTCGCAGTCTTGAGGACATAGTTTTTCGACAGGTCAATATCTGCCAAGTCTTGTCTAGAAGTCACGACCTTGTAGGGCGCAACGGTGACTTGAGCTTTGTTGGAAAGGAAGTCCTTTTCAAAGATACGATTTTGAGAAATGCGGAGTAGGTCCGTCCCTTGAGGGAGCTGACCATTCTTGATAACAGCATCCAAACCGTCAGCATCGACATTTTCAAACTCATAGGTGAGGACATCGCAACGCTCAGCCAGATGACGAAGGGCATCCACATCGTTATAAGGCGCCACGATGATTTCCGCCACACGAGAAGCTGGGCAATCCGCCGCAGGATCCAGCGCTATAACCTTGTGCCCCATGTAGATAGCAGAAATAGCCATCATCTGACCCAACTGACCGCCACCGATAATTCCGATTGTTTTAGATGAGCTCATTTGTAGACTCCTCTGCGATTTTTCCTTGCTCTTCTGCAAAATCTGCTAGCGCTGCTGCTAGATCTTGGTCCTCAATGGCCAAGATCCGAAGGGCAGTCAGGGCAGCGTTTGTCGCTCCCGCTTCACCGATTGCCATAGTTGCCACAGGCACACCGCCCGGCATCTGCACGATAGAGTAGAGCGAGTCCACGCCACTAAGAGCGCGCGACTTGACAGGTACACCGATGACAGGAAGGGTTGTTTTAGAAGCAACCATACCTGGCAAATGGGCTGCGCCACCAGCACCTGCGATAATGACCTTGATGCCACGGCTACGAGCTTCTTCGGCATGTCTGAACATGAGGTCTGGTGTACGGTGGGCAGAGACGACTTTCTTTTCATAGGCTACACCGAAGCGGTCTAGGACTTCAGCTGTTTTTTGCATGGTGGCCCAATCTGATTTTGAGCCCATGATGATGGAAATTACTGGTTTCATTTTTAATCCTTTTTCTTCCTTTTTTGACAATCACCTTAGGTTGTGAGGGACGGCAGCAGCCACCAAAGGTGTCTCATGCCTAAATCGGAAGCCCAAGGTCTTCCGATTTCCCTAAACGATTGGCTTATCATCCAATCGTTCTTTCACAACGGCGGTGATTGCTCTATATTAGCTTGCTAACGCTCGCAAACCATACGACCATTAACGTATTTTGTGAATTTTTATTTTTCTTTTTAATAATCGTCTAATGTAGTGCGGACGTAAGCGAACGCTTGTGGCGTTCCATTACTAAAACTGGAGCCTAGGTCTCCAGTTTTCCGCTCCTAGTAGCAAAGCTACTAGGAGTTCCACTACTGCGACGATTATTCTATAGTGGCTCGCTTTCGCTCGCCATGGCAAATATGTCTGTTAATCTTTTATGGCCTTGCTTCCGATATCTGTTCGGTAGAAGAGCCCTTCTGTGTTTTGTTTGTCGAGTTCCTTGTAGATGGTTTCTTGGGCTTCTTTGACGGTATCTGCTGTGGTGACGAGCATATAGACACGGCCACCGTTTGAGAGCAGCGCTCTGCTATTTTCCGCAAACTTAGCTCCAGCATAGTAGGTGATAATGTCGCCTTCGGTCTTGGATGGAAGCTTAACACCTTTTTCATAGTCTAGCGGGTAGCCCTGGGATGCGACAACCACACCCAGAGTCACACCCTTGTCCGTCCACGTGATGTTTGGCTCCTTGCCATCGAGGATATCTGTGATATCTTGTGCAAAGTCAGATGTCAGGCGAGGCAGGATAATCTGAGTTTCGGGATCTCCGAAGCGAGCGTTAAACTCGATGACTTTAGGACCATCAGCTGTCAAAATAAGCCCTGCGTAAAGGACACCAAGATACGGACGACCTTCTTTAATCATCCCTTCAAGGACTGGCTTGACAATGGTGTCAACCGCCGTATCAACCACGCTCTGTGGCAAGTGAGGAACTGGCGCATAGGCACCCATCCCACCAGTGTTCGGACCCTTGTCGCCATCATAAGCACGTTTGTGGTCCTGTGCTGTTGGCATGGTGTAGAACTTGTCCCCATTGACAAAGGCAAAGAGAGAGAACTCTTCCCCATCAAGGAACTCCTCGATGACCACACGCGCACCCGAGTCACCAAATTTATTGTCCAAGAGCATACCATGAGCGGCTTCGACCGCTTGCTCAACCGTTTCAGCTACGACAACACCTTTCCCAAGCGCCAATCCATCCGCCTTAACAACGATTGGAGCGCCTTTCTCTTCGATATAAGCCTTAGCTGCCTCGAAATCCGAAAATGTGCCATAGGCTGCTGTCGGAACGTCGTATTTGACCATGATTTCCTTAGCAAAATCCTTAGACCACTCTAGCTCCGCTGCAGCTTTGGTCGGGCCAAAGGCTTTGAGCCCAGCTTGATTAAAGTCATCCACGATACCTGCAGCCAGGGCATCATCTGGACCGATGAAGGTCCAAGCAATATCGTTGACCTTTGCGAAGTCAATCAACTTAGAATGTTCGGAAATAGAGATATTTACCAAATCAAGTCCATCTAAGGTCATCCCGTCATTTCCAGGAGCCACAAAGACTTTTTCAACATCTTTTGACTCAAGCAATTTCTTAGCAATCGCATGTTCACGACCACCAGAACCGACAACTAACAGCTTCATCTTTCAACCTCTTTTGCGAATTATTTACTAATATTATAACACAAACGTTCGTTTTAATCTTGTTTTGCTCCGCGTTTTTACGCAAAAAAGGAAAGAAACTGTTTTCTTCCCTTTACGTTTTTAGTGTCTAAAATGTCTCACGCCTGTGAAGACCATAGTCAAGCCGTATTTATCAGCAGCTTCGATAGACTCTTGGTCACGGACAGAGCCCCCTGGCTGGATGATGGCTTTGATACCTGCTTTGGCAATTTCTTCCACGTTATCCGCAAATGGGAAGAAGGCGTCGGAAGCAAGCACAGCGCCATCAAGACGATCTTTAGCCTGATCAATGGCGATACGGACAGAAGCCACACGGTTGGTTTGACCTGGCCCAACGCCAAGTGTCATGTGGTCGTTGGTCACGATGATTCCGTTTGATTTGACGTACTTGATAGCCTTCCAAGCGAACTCAAGAGCAGTCGCTTCTGTCTCGGCTGGCTGGCGCTTGGTCACCACTTGCCAGTCAGCTGGGCTTTCCTTGACCACGTCTTGATTTTGAACAAGGAGACCACCAACCACGCCTGTGTATTCTGCCTCTACCTCACTAGCATCTTGAGCATCAAATGGCAAGGCAAGGATGCGCAAGTTTTTCTTTTTGTTGGTCAAAATGGCTAGCGCTTCATCCGTATAGCTTGGTGCGATGATGATTTCAAGGAAAACTCCGTGCATCTTCTCAGCTGTCGCAGCATCCACCTCACGGTTGAGAACGACAATCCCACCAAAGATAGACACTGGGTCAGACTCATAAGCGTAGTCCCAAGCAGTCTCGATGTCATCAGCTTGACCGATACCACAAGGATTCATGTGTTTGAGAGCCACAACGGTTGGACGGTCTTTGAAGTCACGGATAATACGAATGGCAGCATCCGCATCGCGGATGTTGTTGAAAGATAGCTCCTTACCATTGAGCTGTTTGGCTGAAGCAATGGAGTAATCTGTCGGCAAAGCTTTTTGGTAGAAGTCCGCATCCTGCTGAGGATTTTCCCCATAGCGCATAGCTTGTTTGAGGTCATAGGTCAAAGTGAGTTTTTCTGGTTTTGCTTCGCCCACTTGAGCTGTGAAGTATTCTGCAATCAATGCATCATAAGCCGCTGTATGACGGAAAACCTTAGCTGCTAAACGTTGGCGAGTTTCATAAGTCGTTTCATCATTGGCTGACAATTCGTCAAGCACAACAGCATAGTCAGAAGGATCTACCACAACGGTTACGCTGGCGTGATTCTTCGCTGCTGAACGAAGCATTGATGGACCACCGATATCGATATTTTCAACGGCATCAGCGTACGTCACGTCTGGTTTGAGGATTGTTTCCTTGAAAGGATAGAGGTTGACCACTACAAGGTCGATAAGCTCAATCTGATTGTCCTTAGCCGCCTCAAGGTGGCTATCCAAGTCACGACGAGCGAGGAGCCCACCATGGATATTTGGGTGAAGGGTCTTGACACGACCGTCCATCATCTCTGGGAAGCCCGTCACATCATCGATCGCAATGGTCTCCACCCCAGCATTGTCAAGGGCAACCTTAGTTCCACCTGTCGAGATAATATCCCAACCAAGTTTTTTAAGTTCTTGGGCAAATTCAACAATACCCGCTTTGTCTGAGACGCTGATTAAGGCGCGTTTAGTCATGTTTTTTCCTTTCATTTTCAAATTCTCTACCTACGAATTTTTCGATTCATAAAGTGTAGGGAGACGATTACCAAGACTCCCAAAATTACTGTCAGTAAAAATCTCCCCCAATAGGGAATCTCTGGGAAGAAAAAATTTACCAGTAAACGTAGAATGATTGCCAAGGTAATCAAGGCAAGTGTTTCCAACCATTTTTTCATTTAATTGTCCAACAATTCTCTAATAACTTCTGGATACAACTTGTACTCAGTCTCATGAATGCGAGCTTCAAAGCTTTCGATGGTATCATCAGCTAGTCGTGGTACACGGACTTGTTTGATGACCTTTCCTGTATCCACACCCGAGTCCACCCAGTGAATGGTCACGCCACTATCAGCAACCCCAGCATTCCAAGCGTCCTCAATCCCATGAGCTCCTGGAAATTCTGGCAGATAGGCTGGATGAATGTTGATAATTCGACCTTCATAAGCTGCTAATAAAGTTGGCCCAACGATTTTCATATAGCCTGCTAGGCAAACCAAGTCAATCTGGTGTTCTTCCAAGAGTTCGACAAGGGCTGCTTCATAGTCTGCCTTGCTCTCAAACTCCTTGAGTTCAAAAGCATAGGACAGAACGCCGAGCTTGTCTGCACGCTCAAGCACATAGGCATCACGATGGTCTGAAAAGACAAACTCCACTGGAAATTCTTCGGCAATCACCTGAAAATTTGAGCCATTACCAGAGGCAAAAACCGCTATTTTTTTCATTTGATGATGACACTTTCGTTTTCTTTCTTGACGATGCGACCAATTTCATAGACTGGTTCATCCAGTAATTCCTTGACACGGTCTACATTTTCAGGGCTAACTGCCAGCATGAGTCCCACACCCATATTGAAGATTTCAAACATTTCTTCATGCTTGATCTGACCGTATTTTTCAAGGGCTTTGAAAATCGGAAGAACTGGAACCTTGTCTTCTTCAATTTCCGCAGCTAGGTCAGCCGCAAACATACGAGGGACATTCTCGACAAAGCCGCCACCTGTGATATGGGCAATACCGTTGACCAACTCTTCCTTGATGAGTGGTAAGACAGCCTTGACATAGATACGAGTAGGCTCAAGAAGAACCTCCTTGAGTTTCTTGCCTTCCAATTCTGGCAAAACTTCCTCACCTGTGTAGTCAGCAAAGACACGACGAACAAGTGAGTAACCATTTGAGTGAATCCCACTTGAAGCAAGTCCGAGAAGAACATCACCTTCTGCCACCTTTGAGCCGTCTATGATTTGAGATTTTTCAGCCACACCGACTGTAAAACCAGCTAGATCGTAGTCATCTGCGCCATACATACCAGGCATTTCAGCCGTTTCCCCACCGATGAGAGCAGCGCCTGCCTGCACACAACCTTCTGCCACACCAGCAACCACTTGTTCTAGTTTAGCTGGTTTATTCTTCCCTGTCGCCACATAGTCGAGGAAATAGAGGGGCTCCGCACCTGCAGCGATGATATCATTGACACACATGGCCACACAGTCCTGCCCAATCGTGTCATGCTTATCATACTTGATAGCCAGCATGAGCTTGGTCCCAACACCATCTGTCCCCGAAATCAAGACTGGCTCTTTGACACCTGTTTTTGAAAGGTCAAACATGCCACCAAAGCCACCCAGAGCCCCCATAACACCCGCACGCTCCGTACGAGCCACGTGCTTTTTGATTCGTTCAACAACTTCATAACCCGCTTCAACATCTACACCCGACTGGGCGTACGCATTTTTATTTGCCATTTTATTTTTCCTTTTCTTTGAGAAGATTGCGACGTATTTTTAGATAAACAATTATTTTATCTAAAAATACTAGTCAGGGCTCTAGCTTTGGTCCCATAGGGCAAAGCGTCTACTGACAAATGCTTTAGCTTTTAGTCAGTAGCGAGACGTGGCGCATAAGCATTTTTATTTGTCATCTTCTCTTCCTTTCCTTTCATGGAGAGTCTTTATCCGTCTATTTGTAAAAACTGGTCTTTTCATCCAAACTTCTACGATAGTCTTCTTCATAGTCGTAGAGAGGAGTTGGGTAGTCGCCGTCAAAGTAAGCGACACAGAGACCACCGTTTGGCGCATCTGTTTCGATGCCAATAGAATTAATCAAGCCATCAATCGAAAGATAGGTCAGGCTATCCGCACCAATGATTTGGCGAGTTTCTTCGACCGTATGATTGGCCACAATCAGCTCCTGACGCGTCTGGATATCAATCCCGTAAAAACATGGATAAGCTAGCGCTGGACTGCCAATAGCAACGTGAACTTCAGAAGCCCCCGCTTCTTTCAAAAGCTGAACGATACGGCGAGAGGTTGTCCCACGAACAATGGAATCATCCACCATCACCACACGTTTGCCTTTGACAACACCTGAAACAGCAGACAATTTCATCCGCACCCCTTGCTCCCGCAATTCTTGAGTCGGTTGGATAAAGGTGCGTTGCGTGTATTGGTTCTTGATGAGCCCCATTTCATTTGGCAGACCTGATTCTTCTGCAAATCCCATGGCTGCGCTGAGCGAGGAATTTGGCACACCAACCACGATATCCGCTTCGTGCTTGAACTCACGCGCTAATTGAGCCCCCATACGTTTGCGAGCTGTATGGACATTGACCCCATGGATATTAGAGTCAGGGCGGGCAAAATAGATATACTCCATAGAGCAAATCGCCAACTGGGTATCATTCGTATAGCTATCGTACTGAATCCCATTGTCATCTACGATTACAATCTCCCCTGGTTTCACATCACGAATCCACTCGGCACCAATGACTTCAAAAGCACAGGTTTCTGACGAAACGACCACCGCTCCGTTTGCCATTTTCCCAATAGAAAGTGGACGAAAACCATTAGGATCAAGAGCCGCAATCAACTTGTCCTCAAACAGCAGGATATAAGCAAATCCACCTTTGACAAGGCTGAGCGCCTCTTTGATTTTGCCCATCAAGTTGGGATTGTGACTCCGACGAATGAGGTGGGCCAAGATTTCCGAGTCCGAAGTTGAACTGAAAATTGCTCCTCTTTGTTCCAATTCTTTCTTGAGCGATTCTGCATTGGTCAAGTTTCCATTGTGAGCAAGTCCAAACTGCATATCATGAAAGCGAAAGAGGAAGGGCTGGATGTTATCAACAGAAGCTTCGCCAGCCGTCGCATAACGCACATGCCCAATCGCGCTCGTTCCAGTTAGTTTATCCAAATTAGCTGGATTTCTGAACACTTCTGATAAAAGCCCCATATCACGATGACGCTTCAATTGTCCCTGATCATTGGAGAGGATTCCTGCCCCCTCCTGACCACGGTGCTGAAGACTGTGGAGACCAAAATAGGTCAATTTAGCAGCGTCTAGATGTCCCCAGATACCGAAAACACCACATTCTTCATTAAGAGATTTTACTTCGTATGTCATTTTTTATACCTTTTATTTCCCTGTGAAATAACACACAGCCGACGCGAACAGGTGCTGGTCTTTATTTCCTGGAATGTTTTGGAAAAGACCGTCTTCATAACGTTCTGAGTGTCCCATCTTACCGATGATTTGACCATTCTTGCTGGTAATTCCTTCGATGGCATTTACAGAACCATTCGGATTGTACTTAGAATCCATACTTGGTTTGCCGTCAAAGTCAACGTATTGGCTAAAGATTTGACCATTGTCACGGAGCTCTGCAAATTCCTCAGCCGTCACGACAAATTTCCCTTCACCGTGCGAAACAGGAATAGCGTGGATATCGCCCACTTGCACGCCAGCCAACCATGGTGAGTTGGTATTGGCAATCCGAGTTTCCACCATCTTGGCCACGTGCTGGTTGGCATCATTGTAAAAGAGGGTTGGGCTGGTACTGTTAGCATCTTCAAAGTTTCCATATGGAAGAAGACCTGATTTGACCAAGGCCTGGAATCCATTACAGATACCAATAATCAAGCCACCACGAGCAATAAAGCTATCAATGGCCGCACGCACTTTTTCATTGAGCAAGATGTTGACGATAAACTTAGCTGATCCATCCGGCTCATCTGCAGCTGAGAAACCACCCGCGAAGAAAAGGATATTAGCCTTGCCGATATTGTCAACCATGGTTTCAACTGACTTGACAATAGCCTCTTCATTCAAGGTCACGAATGGCACCAAGTTAACCTCTGCACCTTCTTTTTCGAAGGCTTTGGCTGAGTCATATTCTGAGTTGGTCCCTGGGAATACTGGGATGTAAACCACAGGTTTTTCAATGGTTTTCTTGACTTTGATGACTGCGTCAGAAGCGACAGCTGGAACTTCAGCCAATTCTTTAGATTGGGCAAATTCCGTTGGGTAAACTTCTTCCAGTTTGCCTTGGAAGGCACTGTCAAGCTTCTGTCCATCTAACTTCACACCGTTGACAACGAGTGTAAAGTCTACTTTCGTTTGACCGATTTTCTCTACTCCAGTGATTTCTTCAGAAGAAGTAAAGACAAATCCACCCAATTGAGCTGTCAAAGCTGTCTCAAGTTCAGGCAAGGTCACCTCTGCACCGATACGGTTCCCAAAGGTAGCAAGAGCCAAGCTTTCAAGGACACCGCCGTATTTAACAGCTGATGCAGATGTTACTTTGTGATCAGCTTGGATGGCTTCAAATTGAGCAAAATTTTTCTTAATCAAGTCAAAATCAATCTCTGCAGAGAGGGCTTGACCTGGGATGTAGTAGATGTTTTCACCAGCAGTCTTGAACTCAGGAGAGAGGACCTTACGGCTATCTGCCGTCGTCACCCCAAAGGCAACCAAGGTTGGCGGTACAGTCAATTCTTCAAAAGTACCAGACATGGAGTCCTTACCACCGATAGATGGCAAACCAAGTTGGATTTGTGCTTCGATAGAACCTAGAAGAGCCGCTACTGGCTGACCAAAACGCTCAGCTTGTTTGTCCATCCGCTCGAAGTATTCTTGATAAGAGAAACGAGCCTTGGACCAGTTTGCACCAGTAGCCACCAAACGAGCAGTTGCTTCGATAACCGCATAAGCAGCACCATGGTATGGAGACCATTCTGCCACATAAGGGTTAAAGCCTTGGGCCATGACTGACGCAGTGTGAGTCACACCGTGTTGAACTGGCAATTTCTGCACAGATGCCTCAGTTTGTGTGAGTTGGTAGCGACCACCAAGTGGGTGATTGACCGTTGAACGACCGACCGAGCAGTCAAAGATGGTTTGCAAGCCTTTTTGACTCGCATGGTTGAGATCAGATAGAACCGCAAGGGTATCTGCTTCAAGTGTGTCAGCACTTGTTGTGCGTTCTTCTGGGAGTTTGACATCCTTGTCCACAACCTTGGCATCAACGACCACGCGCACACCATTGGTATCAAGGAAACGACGTTCCAAGTCGACGATGGTTTCACCATTCCAGTGCATGACAAGATTTGGTTTTTCAGTCACTGTTGCCACAACAACAGCATCAATATTTTCTTTATTACATTCCGCAACGAAGGCATCTACATCCTCAGGATGCACCACAACTGCCATCCGTTCTTGTGATTCAGAGATAGCAATTTCTGTACCATTCAAGCCTTGGTATTTAAGAGGAACCTTGTTGAGGTCGATTTCAAGACCGTCTGCCAATTCACCGATGGCTACACAGACACCACCTGCTCCAAAGTCGTTGGATTTCTTGATCAGACGAGTGACAGCGCCATTACGGAAAAGGCGTTGGATCTTGCGCTCTTCGATGGCATTCCCTTTTTGAACCTCAGCACCGGCAGTCTCTACAGACTCAACTGTTTGAACCTTAGAAGAACCTGTCGCACCACCGACACCATCACGTCCAGTCTTACCACCGAGCAAGATAATCACATCGCCGGTTTCCGGTTTTTCACGGACTACATTGCCCTTAGGGGCAGCACCAACAACGGCACCAAGCTCCATACGTTTAGCTACAAAGCCTGGGTGGAAATATTCACGAACGTAAGTCGTCGCCAGACCAATTTGGTTACCATATGAGGAATAACCATGAGCCGCTGTCTTCGAAATGACTTGTTGTGGCAATTTCCCAGCGCGCGTTTCTGAAATCGGCGCTGTAATATCACCAGCACCTGAGATACGCATGGCTTGGTAAACGTATGAACGCCCTGACAACGGGTCACGAATGGCGCCACCGATACAAGTAGCAGCCCCACCAAATGGTTCAATTTCCGTTGGGTGGTTGTGGGTTTCGTTTTTGAACATAAGGAGCCAAGGTTCCTTGACACCATCAACGTCCACTTCGATTTCAACCGAGCAAGCATTGATTTCGTCTGACACTTCCATGTCGTCCAAACGCCCATTAGCACGCTCATAACGACCAAAAATAGTCGCCATATCCATCAAGGTTTGTGGCTTTTCAGACCGACCTAGTTCATCACGCATGGCAATATACTTGTCATAAGTCGCTTGCAATTGCTTTTGGAATTTAGAAGCTGAGAAGTCAATCTGTTTCAACTCCGTCTCAAAAGTCGTGTGACGGCAGTGGTCAGACCAGTAAGTATCCAAAACTTTGAGCTCTGTCTCAGTTGGCACGCGCCCGATTGACTTGAAGTAGGCTTGGATAAAGAGCAAATCATCCACTTCCATGGCCATCCCTTGCTCTGCCTTGTAGCGAGCAAAGTCTTCTGCCGTATAACTTTCAAAGAAAGTCAATTTTGGAATGGTCTTGTCCGACTCTGAAAATTCCTGCTTGGCAATCCCTGTCGTGATGTCCTTGAAACGAGAATCAACTGGGTTGAGCAGGTAGTTCTTGACCGCTTCCAACTCAGTCGCATCAATATCTTTATTAACCAAGTAAAGTTGAGCTGTGTTGACTGTTACATCACTTGAACTTCCCAGTAAAAGCAAGGCTTCCTGTGAAGAAGCTGCACGTTGATTAAACTGTCCTGGCAGGCTTTCAATGGCAAAGAAAGCATAGTTGACAAGATCCGCTTGCACGGCCGCTTCGTCCAAGATACGGTCTGTTACCTGCTCAGAGAAGATGTGTTTTTCCGCAGGTGCAAACAAGTCCTCTGCCAAATCAAAGACATCATAAACCTGCACAATGCGAATACTTTTCAAAGTTGACAGTCCCAAGTTGTGCTGGAGCTCCCTTACCAAACTCTCTGACTTGACCTGAAAATCAGCCTTTTTTTCAACAAAAATACGTTTATCCATCAATTCTTATTCCTTTATTTCAGCTCTTACAATGTTCCCAACGACTTCTAGGTTGTTATTTTAGTTCTTGTAGCTTTTCCCAGACAATCTCGTAAACATCAGTTAGTTCTCCCAATCCCCTACGGAAAACATCCTTATCCATGTGGTTGCCATCTGCATCCCACAAACGGCAGTTATCTGGTGAAAACTCGTCTGCCAAGATAATCTTGCCATCCTTGTCAAAACCGAACTCTAGCTTAAAGTCAATCAATTTAAGGCCAATCTCAGCAAACCAAGCTTTCAAAAGCTCATTGATACGACGCGTCTCTTCCTTCAAGTAAGCAATCTGCTGGTCATCCGCAATTTTAAGGAATTTCACATGCTCGTCATTGATAAAGGGATCATCCAAATCATCATTTTTATAGTAAAATTCGACAATTGGGACCTCCAAGGCGATGCCCTCATCCACACCAAAACGTTTTGAAAAAGAACCAGCTGTATAGTTGCGAAGCACGACTTCCAAAGGAATGATTTCCACCTTTTTATTGAGTTGTTCCGTATCTGAAAGCTTCTCCACAAAATGAGTCGCTACACCAGCAGCATTTAACTTTTCAAAAATAAAAGATGAAATCTGATTATTCAAGACTCCCTTGCCCGCAATCTGCTCCTTCTTGACACCGTTGAAGGCAGTCGCCTGGTCCTTGTAAGTTGAAATAATGAGATTTTCATCCTCAGTTGTATAGATATCCTTGGCTTTTCCCGAATAGATCAGTTGTTTTGACATTTTAAAGTTCGCCTTTCGTTTTACTTGAGCACATTCTACCACAAAAGCATGAAAAATTCAAGGTTTTTACGAATAAATAACGTTTTCCTATTTTAAACGTAAAGAAAAACTGCAAGATGAACTCTTCTTACAGTTTTAAAATCATTTATCCTCTGAAAAACACGAATATTACCCTTTATTCAAAAATTGATCCCAAAAATATCGGAGATAGCTTTTCTTTCCCGTAATCATCTGCAGGCGGCCTTCTAAACCATAGCGAAGTGTTGTAGCCTGCTCAGAAGTCAGATGGGTCTCCGCCTCAATTTTAAAGAAATTTCCCTGTTCAGTCTTGGTAGCTGTCGCGTCAATATTCGTAATCGCAGAAACAAGAACGAGCTCTTTATTGGCATCCTTGCTTGTGGTGAAACGGACAGAATCACCGACCTTGAGCCTTGCAACATCTTTTGAACTGAGATAAGCTGTGAGTTTGGTTTTTCCTTCTTTTTCCAAGGATGGGTAGAGCTGGGCTAGCAGGGTTCCTTCTGCGGCCATGGTAGAATCGCTAGTCTCAGGATTAAGGTGAAGCACCCCATCCTCACTTGCTGTAATCTTCCCCTTATCGAGGAGACCTCCCTGGACTTTCTTACCCGACTCTGCTTCTAAAATTTTCTGATCCAAAAGAGTTAATTCCTGGCCAACTTTGACTAAGTGCTGAGACTTGAGCGATTCCAGCTGACTATCCAGTCCCGTTGCGTGGGCCTGCTGAGCTCCAGAACCTGCATACTGTACACGATACGTAGCTAGACTAGACTCTAGCTGGGCAATTTGTGCATCCACTTGCGCAATAACTTGCGATTTAGCTTGCGGATTTTCTTCACCTTGATTTTTATAGGTCTGGTAAAAAGAGTAGGCTGGATTCTGACTATCCAGTTGATCTCCCTTTTCAATCGCTGACTTAGCTGTTTTGTAGTCTCGGATTTTATCCTCTGTTTGACTAATAAGATTGCCAATCTCGGCCTGGCTCTGACTTGCTGCCGCATTCTGCGAGGAGATGTTGGCATTTTGCTGCGAAACATTGCTCCTAAGACTACTAGCTTGGCTGAGATAGTCTCGAAACATCTCCTGATAACCAAACTTATCCGCCTCTGGAAATTGATCGCTCCCCTCTTTCAAACTGGATTGCAAATACCCCAACTGCTTTTTTTGATCCTTTAACATCTCCAACTGATTAGCGTATGCTTCAGCTTGAACAGCTTCCGCCCCTTGCTGGTACTCAACGAGTAGATCCCCCTGCTTGACCAACTTGTTCTCTTCCAGATAATTTGTCACAATCCGTTGATTGCTAGTCGACTGGATATTGGCAATAATCCGACTAGGTTCGACAGTGGCTCTGGTAGACAAACTAATTTCCTTCTCTGCAAAGACTGCAAATCCTAGCAGAAACACGAGCAGAAGCGACATAGGTAAAATCACCCGACTGGAAAAATTATGGTAACGACGATGGTAAAACTCCGCACTTTCTAAAAATTCTGGTTTCATCTTCTCCTCTTTCTAGCTATTGACCAAATGGGCGTAAAATTCACCTCGGGCAAGCAAGTCTGCATGGTTGCCTTCTTCGACAATCTTGCCCTGATCCAAAACAACAACCTTTTCTGTTCGCTCAGCGATGGTCAAGCGATGGGCGATGAAAATCAAGGTCTTATCCAAAGCCATGAGATTATCCACAATCCGCTTCTCTGTCAAGATATCCAGACTGCTGGTCGCCTCGTCCAATATCAGAACAGGCGCATCCGTTAAAAGAGCACGCGCCAAAGCGATTCGTTGTCGTTGCCCCCCAGAAATACCTGCCCCATCCGAAGTCAATTCTGTCTGATAATTCAGTGGCATGCGCTCGATATCCTCCCGAATCTCTGCCAATTCAACTGCCCGTAAGATATCCTCCTGAGTCGTCCCCTCCTTGGCTCCAAGGAGCAGATTCTCCAAAATCGTTCCGTTAAAGACATAGGGCTGTTGAGGCAGATAGTTGATGTACTGGCGCAGGGCCTTTTTATCAATCTGATTAAGATTGACACCGCCCAGACTAATCTCTCCCTGACTTGGATCGTAGAAATTAACCATCATCTTGGCTAAGGTGGTCTTACCCGAACCTGAAATCCCCACGAAAGCCATCTTAGACCCTTGCGGAATAGTCAAATTGATATCCGACAAGACATCACGACCATAGCCATACTTATAGTGAACTTGCTTGAAGGTCATTTCTCCCTTCATCATACTCAGATCTTCTACCGTTTTCTTCTCCTCAAACTCCGAAGCTACTAGATACACCTCATTTAGACGGTTATTGGCGACCTGCGCTGTCTGAAGTTTGGTTTGTAGGTTGATGATATTTTCCAAGGGATTGGTAAAGTAAACAAGCAAGGTATTATAGGTAATCAGCTGGCCCAAACTCATTTTCCCATCCATAACAAGAATGGCTCCTAGCCAGAGAACGGCAACATTGAGCAGGAGCTGGGCAACTTTTTTCAGAGCCTTTTGCTGGCTTTCTGCCCGACTATAGGTAAAAGATTTTTTCAGATAAGTTACAAATTCCTTGTCAATCTTTTGATAGCGTGAACTTTCACTGGTCAACGACTTAATGGTCTCAATACCGTTGATGTCCTCGATGATAGAAGAAGACAGAACCGCATTGGCTTCCATGGTATCCCGATTCATCTTTTCAAACGGCTTCATAAAGGCAAAGATAATCACTGTATAGATGGGAAGTGCAAGTAAACTAATGAAAAAGAGCGTCATATTTTGTGAAAACAAGACAAGCGAGATAATCAAAATCGTTGACACATCCAAAAAGATCGACAGAATGGTCGACGCCAGCGCATCGATGATACTATTGGCATCTGTAAAACGAGACACGATTTCTCCTGTTCTGCGTGTTGCAAAAAAGGACATTGGCAGGTGAAAAACATGCTTAATATAAGACAAAATCACATCGATAGACAGCCGTTGCCCCAGAACAAGTAAAAGATATTCCTGCGCATAGGACAAAATCTGCTGGAGGATATAGACGATGACTAGTCCCATTGAGATAATACCCAGTGTCGAGCGCATCTGGTCTGGTACGTAACTATCAATGATGGACTGAAGATAGTAGGAACCCACGATATTGATCAAGGTCACCAAGAGTGTCGCTAGGACGATATTGGTAATTAAGCCATGCTGTTTGAGTAAGATCGGCAAGAAGGATAGGAGTCCCTGTTTTTTCTCCTTATGAGGTTTATAGTCCGGTGATGGTGCCATAAAAATACTAACCCCTGTCCACTCTTGCGCAAATCGCTCACGGGAAATCTTGGTCAGCTTGACACCAGGATCCGGATCAGCGATATGAATATGCTTTTTATCCTGACCTATCACCACATAGTAGTGGAGCAACTTCCCTTCCTTGAGCACATGAGCCACAAAAGGAAAGGTCAAATCTGGTAAATCAAAGAGCGTCATATCCGCCTTGATAGCTCGCGTTTCAAACCCAATCTCCTCTGCCACCTTTACAAGACCCAAAGCCGTCGTCCCATCCATGGTCGTCTTGGCTAACTCTCGTAGATGAGCCAAGGAATAATAACTACCGTAGTAACCAAAGACCATAGCCAAGGAAGCCACGCCACAATCCATCTGATCCACCTGGGGACGATAGTGCCTTTTCCTAAATTTCATATCTTCTCCTTTTTCTAACAATCTCTTTAAAAATTTGTAAGATTATTTTAACCAAATAAGGAAGAAATAAGAGAATTATTTCTGAAAAAACAATATCCTCACCTCAACAGCACTTTTACCAAAGAAAATAGGCAGAACAAGAGTCCTGCCTAGAATATTCAATTACACAGATTTCTTGCCTTTCCCACTTCTTTTGTGAATGGCGTATAAAACGATAAACGCAAACGCAGGTGGCACCAGATATCTACTTTCACTCATTGTTAGCTGAAATCCAAGAGTTGCTAGAATCGTAAAGATGAAAATATTCATTAAAAATAGGAAAATAATATAGTAGAAAATATTTTACAATCCTAATCATTCTATTCTCCTTTTCTTTCTCCTTGACCCCGATACAGTAAAATAAATACCACTAAAAACAAGGAGATCGTAGGTATATCAAAACATTCAAACCACGTAGGTAGATTTATTTTGTTTACATCAGCCACAATTCTAATCATTAGATAAGCTATAGAGCTAAACAATACAATAAACTCTGACCAAGCTTTTCCTAGTAATTGAACAACTTTCATCTCAAACTCCAATCTGATGGTCCATCAATTCCCACTCGTACTTTCTTTTGTTTTGTACTTGTATCCTCCATAAAACAAACTAAGCAGAATCGGATAGATCTCTGGATAAAACAAGATGGAAAAACTCCGCCATTTACATGCACAAAATCCTTTTCATTCAGATTGATCTTTTATAGTTTTGATTATTTTTCGTCAAATCCTTACAAAAAATACCAAAATAGCTCGAAGCAAGCAAACCAACTACAGTCCATTGCCAATCAAAAGATACTAGCGAACCCGTACGAATTAGATGAAGCGTAAGATTAAGACCTATTCCTAACAAAGGAAGTATAGTGGCTAGCTTAGGTAACAATGTATTGAGATTTAGGTTACGATTCATAGTTAATTTCCTTCTATATTTAGATTAACGTCTACTTCCTAGATAACGCCCATACATATAAGCAGCTACTCCTAATACACCCCAAGCTATTGCTGTGGAAGTAGTGACAATGAAGCCTCCTTCAGTAAGAGCCAAATCTTCTTCTGTCATGATATCAAATTTTTTATCCATTTCTTTCATTTTTCTTTCTCCTTTTTAAATAATACTGGCTAATCCAATAGCTACTCCAACCAAAATCCCTACTATTCCTAAATTAGTTCTTATTTCATTGATAATAACTAAAAGATGACTATTCAATAGCAGTTGCCATACACTAAAAATAGTTCTCTTTAAACCTTGTCTTTAGCTAAATCCAAGTAACTCATCATCAAAATAAGGATCGGAACAACTAATTCTGTTTGGAAATATTTTTCAACATTAAAGGTGATTACATTTAAATCTCCCAATATGCAAAGCACTCCAAAAATAATTAGAACTGCTCCCATTACATTTTTTAGATTTTTCATACAATTCTACTTTTATCCAAATTTACGTTTTAAATCTTGACCAATTAATCGACCACCAAGGAAAATTGCTACTCCTCCAGCAATCATGGCTACGGTAATTAAGCCACCTTCTGTATTCATCAATTCTTCTTCTGTCAATTCTGTCCATTTATTTAAATTCATTTTTTCTCTCCTTATTACATAAAATAGCCCCAAGCAATACCACCAATTAGTAAGACACCTCCTACAACTACAGCGGTAACCGAGCCCCCATTCACATCCGTCAACTCTTCTTCTGTAAGAGCTACAAAGTTCTGTTCCATGTTGTCAAAATTTGTCATTTGTTTTCTCCTTATTTTTTCCTTACCTATTTATTCGAAAAACAATTCGAAAATAAACAATTCATTCATTTTTATTTTAAAAACCACTTAATGAACCACGGATAAAAACCAGTCACATACATAAATGTTCCTCCTTTTTCTTTCTCATCTCCTTATTCGCAATTTCTACTAAAAGTTTCTCTTTTTTCTGCAAATAAAAAAACAACATGACTTGCATGTTGCTTTTGGCTATTTTTTATCTTTAATAATTGCTACTACATCCGCTACACTTTGAAGTTGATCGATTTCCTCATCAGTGATTTCGATACCAAATTCATCTTCTAGTGTCAAGACAAACTCCATCAAATCCACTGAGTCCGCATCTAGATCGTCTTTCAAACTTAAGGCCTCTGTTACGGCAAAGTCTTCTCCCTGTCGCTCTTGGATAATGGTTACAATACGGTCAAAAATTTCTTTTTCTGTCATCTTTTTTATTCTCCTGAAAATTCACGCGCAGTTTGAGCAACTACGTCTGTTTCTAGCATGGTACGAATCTGACGAATCGTACTGTACACAGCATTAGCATCACTTGAGCCATGAGTTTTTACAACTGGCGCCTTGACGCCAAACAAGACTGCTCCTCCAACATCTGAATAGTTGAGCTGTGTCTTCAACCCCTTAAGACTATCCTTAAGAAGTAGAGCACCTAGCTTCGCTCGAAGGCCACCACCCGTAATAGCATTTTTAAGTAAGCCCATGATTCCCATGGCTGTCCCTTCGATGGATTTGAGAACAGCGTTTCCCGTGAAACCATCTGTTACGACAACATCCGCAACGCCATTCATCAGATCACGCGCTTCCACGTTTCCGACAAAGTTCAAACTTTCATCAGCTACTAGCAAGTCATATGTTTCCTTTCGAAGCGGATCTCCCTTGCTGCTTTCTGTTCCATTGTTGAGCAAACCAACACGTGGTTTCGAAATCCCACGAACATTTTTCGCATAGAAGGAACCTAGGACAGCGTATTGATGGAGGTGCTGGGCTGTGTTTTCTGCATTGGCACCGAGATCCAGCATATCAAACCCTTTTCCATCTATAGTTGGCAATGTTGACATAAGTCCAGGACGGTCGATATTCTTGATGCGACCCACAATGAAGAATCCTGCAGCCAACAAAGCACCTGTGTTCCCAGCTGAGAGGACAGCGTCTGCTTCTCCCTCCTTGACTGCCTTGGCTGCTAATACCATGCTGGCATTTTTCTTCTTACGGATAGCTTTTGTCGGCTCATCGTCTGAGTTAATTTTCTCATCCGTATGGATAATGCTGACGCGCTCTGTCGCTGTTAGATATTGCTTGATCTTGCTTTCATCTCCGTAGAGTTGAATCTCAATATCTGAAAAGTCAGCAAGGGCTTGATTGACACCCTCAACGATGGCTTGAGGTGCATAATCGCCCCCCATAGCATCTACTGCAATTTTTTTCATTTGTCTTCCTCTTTTAGTAATTGTCCCCAGTCCGCTAGGGAATCAATAAATTTCTTTGATTTTAGGTGAATCCCGACGTACTCCTCGTAGAGTTGATCCATGAACTTGCGCAAGTCTTGCTTGATTTCAGACTTGAGCGAAATGGTCTCCAAGGTCTCAAAATCAATGGCTTGAAATTGATTGAGCAGATAAGGGATGTTGGGATTCAGATGGCAACGTTTCTCGTCCTCATGAAAATGATCCGGACAGAGGCAGGCTCCATATTTGAAAGAAAAGTCAAAGGCCTGACCTACCCGATGGCAAAAGACACACTCATTAAAATTGAGGCTGATTCCAAATCGAGTCAAGATTTGAATTTCAAAAATATTGGTTAAAACCTGATAATCCAAGCCTGCTTCCATCAACTCCAGAGTCTTCCTCAAGAAAGCAAACAAGGGAGCATCCTGCTGATTATCCTGCAAACTAGCATCTGCAAGGGCAGCCACATAGGTAGCATAGGCCATGACAAAGAGATCACTATTAATCTTGGGAAAGGTCATCACCTCATGGTAGTCCTCGATGTAGCTAAGGCCGTCATCATTGATTCGCAAGAGAAATCGTGCCAACACCAAGGGCTGAATAACAGGAGCTAGTTTGGACTGGCCAGCGTGTTTGACGAAAAACATGCGCTTGCCCGCTTGCTCGGTAAAGATCTTGACTAGCTTGTCATCCTCACGAAAGTTACGATTGTAGAGCACCAAGCCTTGACTCGTGATAGACTGAATCATGCTTCTCTCATGTACTCCTCAAGTCGTTTCATGGCCTCTCTGATCGTTTCCATGCTGGCTGCATAGGACAGACGCACATAGCCTTCTCCGTAACGTCCAAATGCGGAACCAGGGATAAAGGCAACGGCCTTCTTCTGAGCAAAATCCTTCAGAAAAGCAAAGGAGTCTTGATTGTAACCTGCTGGAATCTTAGCAAAGATATAGAAGGCCCCATCTGGTTTGATAATCTCAAAACCAAGAGCAGTCATCTTTTCGATGATATAATCTCGACGCTGGATGTATTCCTTTTTCATAGGCTCTGCGTCGTTTTTACCAGCGGTCAAAGCCTCCACCGCAGCATGCTGAGCCATCGTATTTGCAGCAGTAACCAAATACTGGTGACTCTTGATTAACTGAGCTGTGAAAGCTGCAGGAGCAAAGATAAAGCCTAAACGCCAACCAGTCATAGCATGCGATTTAGATAAGCCATTGATAATAATAGCCTGGTCTCTCAGCATAGTTCCCAGAGACACATGAGCTTCCCCTGTATAGGTTAATTCTGAGTAGACCTCATCACAGATCACAAAAATCTCATACTTGCGTAAAACGTCTGCCAAGGCTTCCAACTGCTCCCGACTATAGGTAATTCCTGTCGGATTGGCTGGATAGTTGAGAATAACTGCTTTGAGTTTATCCCCTTGCTCCAGAATGGCCTTTTCCAACATCTCAGGAGTCAAGACAAAACCATTTTCAGTTGTATCAATCTCAACAATCTCTGCCCCAACCAGATTGACAATAGGCTCATAACCTGGATAGGCAGGAGCTGGCAAGAGCACCTTGTCCCCCTCTTCCAAAATAGCCGTCAAAGTAGCAGATAAAGCCTCTGTCGCCCCAATTGTAACCAAAATTTCATTTTCAGGATTATAATCTAGCTGGTATTTTTCTTTTACAAAGTCGCTAGCAGCCTGGCGCAAGGTCAGTAAACCGCTCATCCCTGTATAGTAGGATTGGTTCTGGTCAATGGCGCGCTTGGCTGCCTCCTTGATATGATCTGGCGTTGTAAAATCAGGTTCCCCCAAGGTCAAACGCAAGACCCCAGGAATCTCTGAAATTGCCTGGTCAAACTGGCGAATCAAGGAAACTTGAATCTTGTCTAACTGTTTATTAAAGCGCTTGGTTAAGTCCATAGATATCCCCCTTGCTTACAGAACATAGTACTATTATACTACAAAAGCTTCCTGACCGCAAAATCCATCTGAAACCCGCATTTTTCACTTTCTGTTTTACTTTTCTTCTCGACAGGACTATAATAATAAGTGCTTATTTTCGGAGGTTTATATGTCATTTTTATCAAAAAATGGAGCAGGAATCTTGGCCTGCCTTCTCATTTCTATCGTATCTTGGTTTCTGGGAGGATTTTTCCCCGTCGTGGGTGCACCTGTCTTTGCTATCTTTATAGGGATGCTCCTTCACCCTTTTCTATCAGTCTATAAACAACTGGATGCCGGCTTGACCTTTAGTTCAAAAAAATTACTTCAATATGCCGTTATTTTGCTCGGTTTTGGTCTCAATATCTCGCAAGTTTTCGCAGTTGGGCAATCTTCGCTCCCTGTTATCCTCTCCACCATTTCGATTTCCTTGATTGTCGCCTACCTCTTCCAGCGTTTCTTTGCGCTAGACACAAAACTGGCTACCTTGATTGGAGTGGGTTCTTCTATCTGTGGTGGCTCTGCCATTGCTGCGACAGCGCCCGTCATCCATGCCAAGGAAAAAGAAGTTGCCCAAGCCATTTCCGTTATCTTTTTCTTCAATGTATTGGCTGCGCTCATCTTTCCAACTCTAGGAACCTGGCTTCACCTATCCAATGACGGCTTTGCCCTCTTTGCAGGAACTGCGGTCAATGATACTTCTTCTGTAACGGCTACCGCCAGCTCCTGGGACAGTCTTTATCAGACAAATACCCTTGAGTCTGCAACCATTGTTAAACTCACGCGTACCTTAGCAATCATTCCCATCACGCTCTTTCTCTCCTACTGGCAAAGTCGCCAGCAAAAAAACAGCCAAAATTTCCAACTAAAAAAGGTCTTCCCACTTTTTATCCTTTATTTCATCTTAGCCTCTCTCCTAACGACTCTTCTCACCTCTCTCGGTGTGTCTAGTAGCTTCTTCACCCCTCTCAAACAACTCTCCAAATTTCTCATTATCATGGCCATGAGTGCCATCGGTCTCAAAACCAATCTAGTAGCTATGGTCAAATCCAGCGGTAAATCCATTCTTCTTGGAGCCCTTTGCTGGATTGCCATCATCCTCACCAGTCTTGGCATGCAAGCATTGATTGGTACTTTATAATACAAAAAGGTAGCCAGTAGGCTACCTTTTTATTGCTCAAGAATTAAGCGAGTATGTTCTCTCTTAATACAGCGATTCATCACGATGTCATCGCATCCTCCAGCACGTAAGATTTCTTCCGCTTCTAGATTTTCAAGTCCCAGTTGTGCCCAAAAAATCTTGGCATCAGCCTTGAGAAAATCACGCGCCACATCTGGTAAAAACTCGCTACGTCGGTAAACATTGACAATATCGACAGGAAAAGGAATCTCAGCTAGGCTTGCATAAGCCTTCTCTCCCAAGATTTCCCCATCTGCAGCCTTGGGATTAACTGGAATGATTTTATAGCCCCGAGCTTGCATTTCCTTGGTCACTCGATTACTAGTTGTTTCCTCACGGTCAGACAAGCCCACTACCGCTAACGTTTTACTGGTCTCCAGATACTGACGGATCACACCATCACTTGGATTGATAAATTCTTGGCTCATAGAAATCCTCCTTTTTTCTCAGTATAGCATATTTTGAAAAGGCTTGCAGATTTTGACTACAAAAAATCTCCTAGCAAGAAAAGAAACCTGCTAGGAGAACAATCTATTTCAAGTGAAAGTTTAGATTTTTTTCTCGATACTAAATAATGGAGAAAGAGGGCGTTTTTCGTGGATACGTACAATGGCATCTCCTAAGAGATGAGCGATAGAGATTTGCTCAATCTTATCAATCAAACGTTCTTCTGGCAAGTAGATGGTATCCAAAACAACTAATTTTTCAATAGCTGATTTTTGAATATTATCCATAGCTGGCCCCGAAAGAACTGGGTGTGTACAGCTTGCATAGACCGCAACTGCGCCTGCTTCAGCAAGTGCATCCGCTGCATGGCAGATTGTTCCAGCTGTATCAATCATATCGTCAATCAAGATACAAGTCTTGCCTTCGACCTTACCGATGATGTTCATCACTTCACTGGTATTCATCTTGTCTACACTACGGCGTTTGTCAATAATTGCAATCGGAGTTTTCAAAAACTCTGCTAGTTTACGAGCACGAGTCACACCACCATGGTCTGGACTGACAACAACATAGTCTTGCCCAACCATTCCACGACGTTCGAAATAATCCGCAATCAATGGAGCGCCCATCAAGTGATCCACAGGAATATCAAAGAATCCCTGAATTTGCGCAGCGTGCAAATCAATCGTCAACAAACGATCCACACCAGCCACTTCTAGCATATTTGCCACAAGTTTTGCAGTGATTGGCTCACGCGCTCTCGCTTTTCTATCCTGACGTGCGTAACCATAGTAAGGCATAACAACGTTGACAGATTCTGCACTAGCACGCTTCAAGGCATCTACCATGATCAAAATTTCAAGTAAATTATCATTTACAGGTGAACTAGTTGATTGTAGGATAAAGACGTGTTTTCCACGGATTGATTCTTCGATGTTGACTTGAATCTCTCCATCTGAAAATTGGCGAACAGTCGATTTCCCCAACTCTATCCCAATTTCTTGCGCCACACGCTCTGCCAATTCTCTATTAGAAGAAAGGGCAAACAGCTTTAAATCAGAAAAAGACATGATTTCCTCCGGTATTTATGTATCACTTGTTTTTACACAACATTTTCCATCTACCATTGTAGCGCTTTTTCCTTTATTTTTCAATCAAAAATAAAACAAGAGTAAACATTTATACCCTTGTTTTATGCTATTTTATATTAGCTATATTAAAACTAAAAATCCTACATCTTAACAATCGATTTTATGCTAAGATGAGATTTTTTCGAGACAAAGTTAGTATACCTCTCTCATACTTCCTGTATCCACATCATAGACAGCACCTGAAATAACCACATCATCAGGAATCAGTGGAGACTCTCTAAGCAATTGCATATCCTCTCTCACACTCTCTTCAACATCCTGGAATGGTAAAAAATCTTGATCAGATACATCAACTCCGAGCTCGAGTTTCAAATGTTCATGAAAACTTTCATTTTGAAAGGTTTGAGCTCCACAGTCGGTATGGTGAAGCACCACGATTTCTCTTGTCCCCATTTGTTGCTGGGAAATCACCAGTGAACGAATCATGTCCTCAGTTACTCGACCACCCGCATTCCGCAAGATATGAGCATCCCCAAGGGCTAAACCTAGAGCTTGCGCAACGTGTAGACGTGAGTCCATACAGGTCACGATAGCTACTCTGGTTTTGGGTTTAAGTGGCAGATTTAACTGCCCATGTAGGGCAACATAAGCCTGATTGGCTTGCATAAACTGTTCAAAATACGACACGATTCCCTCCTCAAAAATTTGACAATCAAATATTTCTCCTATCTTATCATTTTTAAGAAGATTTGTCACAGATTATGCAAAGACCTTTTTCAAAACTTCCTGAATAGTCGTCACACCAATGACTTCAATTTCCTTGGGTGGAGTGATTCCTGTCAAGGAATTCTTGGGTACATAAATCTTGGTAAAGCCCAGTTTTGCCGCTTCATTGATACGTTGTTCGATACGATTCACGCGCCGAATCTCTCCCGTCAAGCCCAACTCTCCTACAAAACATTCCTGAGGATTGGTTGGTTTGTCCTTGTAGCTCGAAGCAATGGCGACTGCAACAGCTAAGTCTATCGCAGGCTCATCCAATTTGACACCACCAGCTGATTTGAGATAGGCATCCTGATTTTGCAAGAGAAGCCCTGCACGTTTTTCCAAAACAGCCATAATCAGACTAGCACGATTGAAATCAAGTCCTGTCGTCGTACGCTTGGCATTCCCAAACATAGTCGGTGTCACCAAGGCCTGTACTTCTGCAAGAATTGGACGCGTCCCTTCCATAGTCACAACGATGGACGATCCAGTCGCCCCATCCAAGCGTTCTTCCAAAAACACTTCACTAGGATTAAGAACTTCAACCAATCCACCTGACTGCATCTCAAAGATTCCAATCTCATTTGTCGAACCAAAACGGTTTTTGACTGCTCTCAAGATCCGGAAGGTATGGTGGCGCTCGCCCTCAAAGTAGAGCACTGTATCCACCATGTGCTCCAACATCCGAGGTCCTGCCAAGGTCCCTTCCTTGGTCACATGCCCGACGATAAAGATGGCAATGTTATTAGTCTTAGCCAGCTGCATGAGTTCAGCTGTCACCTCGCGTACCTGAGATACTGACCCCTGCACCCCTGAAATTTCAGGAGACATAATGGTCTGAATCGAGTCAATGATGAGGAAGTTAGGCTGGATGCGCTCCACTTCTGCTCGAACACTCTGCATATTGGTCTCTGCATAGAGATAAAACTCACTGTCAATATCTCCCAAGCGCTCTGCTCGTAACTTGATCTGTTGAGCAGACTCCTCCCCACTAACATAGAGAACTGTTCCTACTTGAGACAACTGGGTTGATACTTGTAAGAGAAGGGTTGATTTTCCAATCCCTGGATCCCCACCAATGAGGACAAGACTTCCAGGTACCACACCTCCACCAAGCACACGGTTAAATTCCTCCATCTCAGTCTTAGTTCGATTGACATTGATAGAAGTCACCTCAGCCAATTTCATAGGCTTGGTTTTCTCACCTGTCAAGGACACACGCGCATTTTTGACTTCTGCGACCTCAACTTCTTCTACAAAAGAAGACCAGGCTCCACAGTTTGGACAGCGCCCTAGATATTTTGGGGAATTATACCCACAATTTTGACATACAAATGTCGCTTTTTTCTTTGCGATGATAAACCTCTTTCTAAATCTCTACCTCACACTCAATTACTTGGCAAAAATCAATCTTCTCGTCTGGTACAAATTGGCGCATGAGCATTCGATGAGTGACAACTACCACAGTCTGGTAGTCTCTATACTTAGCCATACATTCTAGAAACCGAGACTTCATTTCCGTAGCTGTCTCATATTGAATAGGACTATTAGAAAGTAACTCCCCCTTGTTTTCTAGAAATAGTGTTCTAGCCTCTTCAAATCTATCTATGCCTGATTCATAGACCTGCCATTCGTGTAACAAAGGCTCCACCCTCAAAGGAAGGCCAGTAGCACAAGATACATAAAAAGCCGTTTCTAAAGCTCTCGTTACTGCTGAAGTCACTAGTAGATTAGCCGATTGTAGCAAAGGATTTTGCCAAAGTTCCTGAGCTTGTTGCCGTCCTTTCTCAGATAAAGGTGCTAAATCCATCCCAAAACCTGTATAAGAACGTTCCTCTAACTCACGGTAATCTGGCTCCCCATGACGTACAAATATAATTTTCATCTTAGTGTCCAGTTGACCCAAAACCACCAGTCCGCACGCCATCCGCTTCATCTCCGTCTGCAATCAAAAATGGTGCAAAGACAGCCTGGACTACACGTTCTCCAACTTCGAGGACGACTTCCTGTTCAGTAATGTTTTTCATCTGAGCAAAGATATGACCTTCATTCCCAGGATTTCCATAATAATCCCCATCAATGACCCCAACTGAGTTAATCAAGACCAAGCCCTTCTTGCGAGGGTTTGATGAACGGTCATAGAGATAGAGCACTTCTGTCGGCTGCATATAGGCCTTAATCCCTGTCGGAACCAAAACAATCTCTCCTGGAGCAATCACAGTGCGTTCTGCAACCTTTAAATCATAACCAGCTGCATGGGCTGTCTCTCGCTTCGGTAACAAATTTTCATCTGTAAAACTCGAAACCAATTCAAAACCACGAATTTTCATATCTTTCTCTTTTCTATTCTATAATCATTTATTCTAGGCTATTTTATCTTATTTATTCGAAAAAAGCACGAAAAAAGAGCACACAATTCACATCGCTTAGGGCTGCTGGATTCCTCCCCTGACCCGCTTCACGCAGAACTGTTGCTCCACTATTTATTATACCACATTCCCCTCGGTTTTTAAAGAGAAATTATTTTTTCCGTCGATTTCGGAAAAAGTCCTGCATAATCGCTGCACAATCATCTTCCAAAATTCCCGCTTCTACCTCTACACGATGATTGAGACGCTCATCTGTCAAAATATCGTACAGACTTCCAGCTGCACCAAATTTCTGGTTTTTAGCCCCGTAAACCACGTTTGGAATACGGGCAAGCCCAATCGCCCCGCTACACATGACACAAGGCTCAATGGTCACAAAAAGCGTGCAATCCAGCAGGCGCCAACTCTCTTCACTCACATTCGCATTCTCTATAGCCATGATTTCTGCATGCATGACCGCCCGTTGCAACTCCTCGCGCGCATTATGCCCCCTACCAATGATTTCTCCATCCTTGACAATCACACAACCAATTGGAATTTCATCGTGTTCTAAGGCAATCTCAGCCTCTCTCAAAGCCTCTCTCATAAAGGCTTCTTTTTCTTCAACTGTATAATTCATCGTTCTTCTCTTTTCCTACTTATCGATTTTATTATTATATCATGATTCTCAACACAAAAAAAGCCACCGAATGCGGTGACTTAATAGGGAGATTATTATGAAAAAGAAAAGTTTAGGATATTTGTTACAACAAGTTAGGAGGTCTTCTTGTAACTGTCTATAGTATACCCAACCTGTCTTAAACTAATCTTAAAAATCTCCTATGACCAAACACTTTCTAAAATATTAGTTTGTTCACGACCAGGTCCTACTGAGAAAGTTGAGATACGAACACCAACCAACTCGCTTACACGACGAACATAGTTACGTGCATTCTCAGGAAGGTCTTCCAAATTACGGACTCCAGTGATGTCTTCTGACCAACCTGGCAATTCCTCGTAGATTGGCTTACAACGTTTCAACTGCTCAAGACTAGCAGGATAGTAATCAATACGTTGACCATCAAGATCATAGGCGACACAGATTTTCACAGTATCCAAACCACTCAAAACATCTATAGAGTTCAATGAAAGATTGGTAATCCCAGATACACGGCGGCTGTGACGCATCACAACTGAGTCAAACCAACCCACACGACGTGGACGACCAGTTGTTGTACCATATTCATGACCTACTTCACGGATGCGATCTCCCACTTCATCAAATAATTCAGTTGGGAACGGTCCATCTCCTACACGACTTGTGTAGGCTTTACAGACACCTACAACCTTGTCAATCTTACTTGGACCAACACCAGACCCAATCGTCACACCACCAGCGACAGGGTTTGAAGAAGTAACAAATGGATAAGTCCCTTGATCAATGTCCAACATGACACCTTGCGCACCTTCAAACAGTACACGTTTGCCATTATCAAGCGCATCGTTCAAGATAACAGATGTATCTGTCACATACTGCTTGATTTGTTGGCCATACTCGTAGTACTCTTCAAAAATATCATCAATTGAAATAGGAGTACTGTCATATAATTTTTCAAACAGACGATTCTTCTCCGTAAGATTGCGTTCCAAACGCTCACGAAAAATTTCTTTATCCAAAAGATCTGCAATACGAATTCCAACACGAGCAGCTTTATCCATATAGGCTGGACCGATTCCCTTGATTGTAGTACCAATTTTATTGTCGCCCTTAGCTTCCTCTTGCAAACGGTCTAATTCAATGTGATATGGTAAAATGACATGCGCACGATCCGAAATGCGCAAATTATCTGTTGTCACACCTTCTTCATGAAGATAAGTCAACTCTTTTACTAGAGATTTAGGGTTTACAACCATCCCATTCCCAATAACAGAGATTTTTTCAGGAAAGAAAATTCCAGATGGAATCAAGTGCAACTTAAATTTCTTACCATCAATCACAATCGTGTGACCAGCATTATCACCACCTTGATAACGAGCAATTACCTCTGCATTAGCTGAAAGAAAATCTGTAATTTTCCCTTTACCTTCATCACCCCACTGGGTACCTACAACAACAACTGAAGTCATAATAAAATTCGTCTGAGCTACTAGTAGCTCGTCCTTTCTCATATACATGGCAGGAATTTCACCTGCAATTATATCTTACAATTTATTATAAGAAAAAAACACTATTTTATCAAGAAGAA
The DNA here is from genome assembly GCF_002096445.1 of Streptococcus oralis subsp. oralis. Classification (GTDB taxonomy): domain Bacteria; phylum Bacillota; class Bacilli; order Lactobacillales; family Streptococcaceae; genus Streptococcus; species Streptococcus oralis_N. The sequence continues at coordinate 741 of NZ_NCUK01000011.1, read as the reverse complement.
ACAGTAGAAAAGATTTGGAAATTCTCTCATTTCTAAATACAGAAGTCTCTGATTATAAGCTAATTCTATATTTTTTAAAATATATCTACAACAATCGTTCGTAATTATGATATAGATACTTCCTATTGGATGAGAGTTGTACCACCTTGCAGTAATTTATCTAGATATAGACGATAAGCTGTTCTAAAGTGATATAGAGAAAAGTCCCTATCACTTTTAATTTTAAATCGGATTAAGTAATATAGTAAAAAACGGAGATGAAGTGATTCCCACTCTGAACAACTCTGGCCTAAAGAGGCATATTCTTGTTCAACTAGTTTCAAAAAGACGAATGCTCGATCATAAAAATTTTGAAGCATATAAAAATTCCCTTTCTTATTAGTAACACTAGTCTAACAAAAAAAGGAACTAAAAAAGCTTCAAATCCTGTAAAAGAAGAATTTAAAGCTAAACGATCTAAAAATAAAATAAAGAGGTAATTATAGATTTAAAAATTAAAATTTGAAATTTCAACAATCCACTATATTTATAAATAAAAAAACGCTCAGTTGAACGTTTCGATTTGTACTCCGCCAGTAGGACTCGAACCTACGACATCATGATTAACAGTCATGCGCTACTACCAACTGAGCTATGGCGGATAAAAGCTAAGCGACTTCCATATCTCACAGGGGGCAACCCCCAACTACTTCCGGCGTTCTAGGGCTTAACTGCTGTGTTCGGCATGGGTACAGGTGTATC